>NZ_JAKUFX010000011.1:0-86294 GCF_022663635.1 Bacillus cereus group sp. BfR-BA-01356
TAGGGTTTATTTGAGATGCTTATTTTTAAGAGTATGCTTTTATTTTAGGAATGTTTTGATCCGATGAGTCGAAAGCTCAGGTTGTGCTCACTCTTAAGTTGATGGGCATGGGAGGGATACTATGTCAGCATTTTTAGGAGAGTTAATAGGGACTGCGTTGTTAATCGTACTTGGTGGCGGCGTTTGTGCAGGTGTAAGTTTAAAGAAATCGTTTGCGAAAGATTCAGGTTGGATTGTTATTACAATGGGCTGGGGCTTAGCAGTAGCGGTTGCAGCGTATGCGGTTGGATCAATTAGTGGGGCACATTTGAATCCAGCTTTAACGATAGGATTAGCATTTAAGGGAGCGTTCCCATGGAGTGACGTACCAGGTTATATCGTAGCACAAATGATTGGGGCAATTATCGGGGCAGTTATCGTATATCTACATTACTTACCACACTGGAAAGAAACAGAAGATCCAGGAACAAAGTTAGGTGTATTTGCAACAGGTCCAGCAATTCCGAACACATTTGCAAACCTTTTAAGTGAAATGATTGGAACATTCGTTTTAGTATTTGGTATATTAGCAATTGGTGCAAATAAATTTGCAGATGGATTAAATCCATTTATCGTAGGTTTCTTAATCGTAAGTATTGGTTTATCATTAGGTGGAACAACAGGATACGCAATTAACCCGGCTCGTGATTTAGGTCCGCGTATCGCACACTTCTTCCTTCCGATTGCAGGAAAAGGCGGTTCAAACTGGAAGTATGCATGGATTCCAGTAGTTGGTCCAATTTTAGGTGGATCACTTGCAGGTTTATTCCATCAAGTTGTATTTGAGGGAAAACAAAATTCAGCACTTATTTATGTGATTATCGCAACTGTGATTGTACTAGCAATCTCTTATATGACAAGTAAAAAAAGCGGAAGCAATACAAATAGTAGAAAAGTAGCATAAGGGGGAAACCGATATGAAAAAATATATTCTTTCATTAGACCAAGGAACAACAAGCTCACGCGCAATTCTTTTCAATAAAAAAGGTGAAATTGTTCATTCAGCTCAAAAAGAGTTTACACAACATTTTCCAAAGCCGGGCTGGGTAGAGCATAATGCACAAGAAATTTGGGGATCTATTTTAGCAGTTATCGCAACTTGCTTAAGCGAAGCGGATGTAAAACCAGAACAAATCGCTGGTATCGGTATTACGAACCAACGTGAAACAACGGTTGTATGGGATAAAACAACTAGTAAACCAATTTACAACGCAATCGTATGGCAATCTCGCCAAACAGCTGAAATTTGTGATGAGTTAAAAGAAAAAGGTTATAGCGAAATGGTTCGCGAAAAAACAGGTCTTTTAATTGATGCATACTTCTCTGGTACGAAAGTAAAATGGATTTTAGATAACGTTGAAGGTGCAAGAGAGAAAGCAGAAAACGGCGATCTATTATTCGGAACAATTGATTCGTGGCTTGTATGGAAACTATCTGGTGGTAAAGCACACGTAACAGATTACTCAAACGCATCACGTACGTTAATGTTTAACATTCACGACTTACAGTGGGATGATGAGCTTCTAGAAATGTTAACAGTACCAAAGAGCATGCTTCCAGAAGTGCGTCCATCATCTGAAATTTACGGAGAAACAATTGATTATCACTTCTTCGGCCAAAATGTACCGATTGCAGGTGTAGCTGGTGACCAACAAGCAGCATTATTTGGACAAGCTTGTTTCGGTGAAGGTATGGCGAAAAATACTTACGGAACTGGTTGTTTCATGTTAATGAACACTGGTGAAAAAGCAGTAGCTTCTGAGCACGGCCTATTAACAACAATTGCATGGGGAATAGATGGTAAAGTAAACTACGCATTAGAAGGAAGTATTTTCGTAGCAGGTTCTGCAATTCAATGGTTACGTGACGGAATGCGCATGTTTAAAGATGCAAGTGAGAGTGAAGTGTACGCAAATCGCGTTGAATCAACTGACGGTGTATACGTTGTACCAGCATTCGTTGGACTAGGAACACCTTATTGGGATAGTGAAGTACGCGGCGCTATGTTTGGTGTAACACGCGGTACGACGAAAGAGCACTTCATTCGTGCAACGCTAGAATCTTTAGCTTACCAAACGAAAGATGTATTATGCGCAATGGAAGCAGATTCAGGTATTGAACTGAAAACATTACGCGTTGATGGCGGAGCAGTTAAAAATAACTTCTTAATGAAGTTCCAAAGTGATATTTTAGATGTTCCTGTAGAGCGTCCGGTGATCAATGAAACAACAGCTTTAGGTGCAGCATACTTAGCTGGTCTTGCGGTTGGATATTGGAAAAACCAAGATGAAATTAAAGAACAGTGGCATATGGACAAACGCTTTGAGCCAACGATGGAAGCGAAAACAAGCGAAGAGCTATATGCTGGATGGAAAAAAGCAATTGAAGCAACAAAAGCTTTCAAATAATCATAAACAGTGTTATAATGGTGACAAGTTAATAATTCGGTAGGAGATTTGGAGAGACCACAACGCGCTATAGAGGCGAAATCTATAGCGGAGTTTGTGGTCTCTTTTTTCGTTATCAAAGGGAGGAATTACCATGAAATTTTCAAGTAAACAACGTAAAGACGTATTAAACGGAGTAAATAAACAAGAGTTAGATGTGATCGTAATTGGTGGAGGTATTACTGGTTCTGGTATTGCATTAGATGGAGCAACACGCGGGTTATCAACAATTGTGTTTGAAATGCAGGACTTTGCAGCAGGTACATCAAGTCGTTCAACGAAGCTTGTACACGGTGGTCTACGTTATTTAAAACAACTTGAAGTGAAAATGGTAGCAGAGGTGGGTAAAGAGCGTGCGATCGTATATGAGAACGGTCCCCATGTAACAACACCAGAGTGGATGTTACTTCCGTTCCATACAGGCGGTACGTTCGGATCATTTAGTACATCAATTGGTCTTCGTGTATACGACTTCTTAGCAGGTGTAAAACGAAGCGAGCGCAGAAAGATGTTTAACCGTGAAGAAACGCTAAACAAAGAGCCTCTTGTAAAAAAAGAAGGATTAAAAGGCGGCGGTTACTACGTAGAATATCGTACAGACGATGCGCGTCTTACAATTGAAGTAATGAAAGAAGCAATTGAGCACGGCGCAAAAGCTGTTAACTACGCAAAAGTAGACAGTTTCTTATATAAAGATGGAAAAGTATGCGGTGTACGTGTAATCGATTTACTAGACGGTGAAGTATACGAAGTTTACGGTAAGAAAATTGTAAACGCAGCTGGTCCTTGGGTAGATACACTTCGTGAAAAAGATAACTCGAAAAAAGGAAAAGTACTTCAGTTATCAAAAGGTGTTCACTTAGTAATTGATCAAAAACGTTTCCCATTAGGTCAAGCGATTTACTTCGATACACCAGATAAACGTATGGTGTTCGCGATTCCTCGCGGCGGAAAAACATACGTAGGTACAACAGATACGTTCTATGATAAAGATGCAGCTGTACCACAAATGACAACAGAAGATCGCACATACATCATTAATGCGATTAACTATATGTTCCCAAGCGTAAAAATTACGGAAAAAGACATCGAATCAAGCTGGGCTGGTGTTCGTCCGTTAATTTATGAAGAAGGTAAGAGTGCATCTGAAATTTCTCGTAAAGATGAAATTTGGACTTCTGAATCTGGTTTAATTACAATCGCAGGTGGTAAATTAACTGGATACCGCAAAATGGCTGAAATGGTAGTAGACTACGTAACGAACTTACTACAAAAAGAAGGCCATAGTGCATATCCGAAGAGTACAACGAAACATATGCCAATCTCTGGTGGACATGTAGATGGTTCACACGGATTCCCAGCATTCGTTGCGAAAAAAGCTGGCGAAGGTACGAAATATGGTTTAACGACAGCACAAGCAGAAGAATTCGCAAAATTCTACGGCTCTAACGTTGATGTACTATTCGACTTAGCGAAAAAACATAAAGACGAAGCGAAAGAATATAACATGCCGCTAGACGTTCTAATCCCGCTTGTATACGCAATGGATTACGAAATGACAGCAAAACCAGTCGACTTCTTCGTACGCCGCAGAGGCGCTGTATTCTTCAACATCCACTGGGTATACGAGTGGAAAGAAGCAGTAATCAACTACATGGCTGCGAAACTAGGCTGGAGCAAAGAAGAACAAATGAAATACACAGCTGAACTAGAAAAAGCACTAACAGACGCTGTAATTCCTGTCGATCAACAAGAACAGGCGGCTGCTTTAGCGTAAAATAGAAAACCACCTGAAGGGGAGCCTTTAGGTGGTTTTTTTATGGAATATTCTTCTAACTATATTACATAACGACATATGTTGTTATACGATGTATATAAGGTGGTGGTATTGTTGGACAAAGAAATCTTGAAGGGAAGTATAGATATTTTATTACTTTCTATCATTGCAAAACGTGATACATATGGATATGAAATAGCTCAAAGTTTAAAGGATGCAAGTGAAGATTTGTATAGTATGGGGCAGGGAACTTTGTATCCTGCTTTAAAGAGATTAGAGAAAAAGGAGTTTCTTGAATCTTATTGGAATGAATCTGAGAATGGGATGAAAAGGAAATTCTATACTATTACAGATAAAGGGAAAAAAGAATTGCAGAAGAAAGTGAATTCTTGGGAGAGTGTAACAGCATTAATTCAAGCTTGTCAGAAAGGAGTTATTTATGAGTGAATTTGACGAGTATATTAAGTCTATTTTAGCCTATTCAGAACTTAGTGATATTGAACAGGATGAGTTATTTCTAGAAATGTATGATCACTTGAACAGTTTGAAAGAAGAATATATGGAACAAGGTATGAATGAAAAAGAAGCGATTTATAAAGCGATTCAAAGTTTTGGAGAATCAAAAGTTATTGGCGTAGAGATTAATAAATCGGTATACGAAGTTCCTAGGCCATTAAAGGTATTATCAAAAATTTTATGTATTCCTTATATAATCATTTGTTTTATTGTCTTTTTAGGAACGTTTATTTCAACTTCTACATTTGACTCTGTTCGCAGTTTGACAGGTGGGACTGTCTATCATCCCATTGAATTTTGGCAGCAATTTTTACATATATCTGATTTAGAAACGTTATTACAACTTTTTGGAATAACACTTTGGCAAGTTAAAGATTTTATTGCACATCCAGGTCCTTGGGGAAACTCAACTTATTGGTTAAGCGTTTTACAACATATAATATTAGTAGTTCCATTCGGATTTTTCGTTCCAGTGCTCATTAATAAAGTGACTAATTATAAGAAAGCTCGTAAGTGGTATGTTATGACCTTTCTTGTTTGGGAGATATTACATTTACTAACTTTGTCTGATGTTTTTGATGTGTGGCGGATTGCTATAAATATGCTCGGTGCGTCGGTAGGATATCTTTTATTTATAAGCATGATACAAATAGATAATAAATTTAGGATAATGCGCAAGAACATATTTGAAAATTAACTTGCTATTCTGTAGTTTAAATTATACAAATTTAGTTTGATGGTAATAGAGTATTGCTGAAAACATAGGTGCTATGTAGTGAGGGGATTTTTTATATTCGTAATAGGTGTTGTTCCTTGTTTATTCATCCTGTTATGAAGCGGGTACATAATCCGTCTTTATTGGTGCTATAAATGATGAGAGCGGCACAGCTGAACTAGAAAAAGTCTAGAACAACAAGAACAGGCAGCTGCGTTAGCGTAAGATAGAGAACCACCTGAAGGGGGAGCCTTTAGGTGGTTTTTTCTCTTGACTAAAAATAAATAAAATGTGTTACAATGATGATAGAGTATTTAGTGTGAATTTTGCATAAAATAAAAAAGACAGAAGCCTGAGAAACTTCTGCCTTGTGTAACCTAGCTTGCTATTGTGGTGGTAGTAGGTGCGGTTATAAGACAATTACATTAACGTTTTAGCCGAGAACCGCCCTTACCTTTTCCACGAAGCAGGGTGGTTCTCGCTTTTTTGTATACAGAAATTAGCCACGGACCGACGTATCTTCTACCGATGACAACGCCAGCTCCGGTTAGGATACCATACACTAATTTAATTACAAACATCGCGATTATATTATCACCTCCCCCTTTTTTCAAAATGGAAGAGATGATTGCCACACCTACTAGTTATAGCTTATTAAGTTACGTATTCATTGTATTATGTTTTAAAATAGGGAACAAGATATATGGATGAAAATTCCTGTTTTTAAGCAGAACATTAGTGTCAGGGGACAAGAAGTAAATAAATATTCATAAAAAAACGGTATGGACATTACCATCCGTATTTTTTTATGTATTTATAAAACTTTTCCATACAGTGCGTCGTCTAATATATGGGAAGGAGGAAATGATGTGGATGAATTAACGATAGAAGCGTTTGAAATAGAAGATAAGGAGGACCTTATCGACGAAATAATGAACAAGTATGGACAAGAAGTCCTGCAGCTTGTGTATTCGTATGTGAATAATAAAGAGGTTGCGGAGGATGTAACGCAAGATATATTTGTGAAATGCTATAAATCTCTTCATACATATAAAGGGAAATCGAATGTGAAAACGTGGTTATGGAGAATTGCGATCAATCAATGTAAGGACTATATAAAAAGTTGGTATAACAAAAAAGTTATCGTTACAGAGGGTGACTTTACGTATATGGAGAGTCAAAAAGAAAGTGTCGAACAAACTGTTATTCAAAATGCAGAGGATAGTAGGCTTGCTTCTGCGGTAATGAGTTTACCGATAAAATATCGAGAAGTCATTTATCTATTTTATTATGAAGAATTATCAATTAAAGAGATTGCTATGGTAATAGACGTAAAGGAAAATACGATAAAAACGAGACTGAAAAAAGCGAAGGAACTTTTGAAGGAAGGATTGGAGGAATAATCAAATGGAAGATCGATTAAAAGGCTTGCGAAAATCAATGGAGAACACAACGTTTAAACATTTGAGTTTTTCTGATCAACACCAGAAGCAGGTGCGCGAACAAATTAAGCAATCGTCCGAAAAGGAAGAAGATATCCTTTTAGCAGTGTTACAACTTCTTATGAATGAAAAAACAGGTTATGAATTGATGCAGTTGCTAAGAGGGAGAGGGATTCAAAAATTCGAAGGTGATGAAGGGTCTCTATACACTTTATTACATCGTTTAGAACGGAATCGCTTTATCCAATCTAGCTGGGATCACGCAGGAGCTAAATATTATCAATTAAATGATAAAGGAAACAAGATGCTGCGAAAGGCAGAGAAGAATGCTACGAAGGCACGATTTATATTAAAAGGCTTAGTACAGGAGTGAGAAAAAATTGAACAAAAAAGGGGAGCGTTTTTTAAAAGAAGTTACGAACCATATTAAATCAAAAGAAGCGAAGGACTTAGTAGCAGCTGAACTAAATTTTCACTTGAAACAGGCGAAGAATATGTGGATGGATAAAGGATTAAGTGAGGAAGTTGCTGAAGATAAGGCTGTTGAACAAATGGGGAGTCCGATTAAACTTGGCCGGGAACTTAACAAACTTCATAAGCCAAAGGTGGATTGGTTCTTACTTATTTTATTAGTAGCTGCTATGGGGTTAGGGTTTTTACCAATAATCGCTCTTGGGCATACGAACGATTTACTAATGAACAAAGTAATTTTTGTAATTCTCGGCATTGCAACAGCTGTTGGGATGATGCTGCTTGATTACCGGAAGCTAGAAAGACTCGGGTGGCTGTTTTATACAATTGGAATACTTATCTTGTTAACTATAAAATGTTTTCCGACTGGTTACGTGATTGGGGAAGCGATAATAAAAATTGGCCCCATCAAAATTGACTGTTTAATGACGATACCATTCTTCTTTTTAGCTTGGGCTTCGTTTTTCAATAATAGTAGGTTAAAGTTTATACATCTTCTCATGTTGTACGTATTTTCTTTATATTTATTTTCAACTATATCAATTCTTTTACCCATTTTCATCTACATTACGATGGTATTTGTTATGCTTTGGTGGAGTAAGTTAGGAAAGAAAACGGCATGGCTCATTACGATTTTACCTATTGTACCATTGATTATTAGGGATCTACTTTCCTGGTCTGCTGTAAAAGAATACCGTATGGCCAGAGTTTTAGGAATGTTAAACCCAGAGCATGATCTATGGTATTTACGTTTAAAAGAGGCGATGTCTTCAGCAGGTTGGTTTGGTACATATGAAAATATAAAGTCTATCCGTGCTGCCCATACTGATTTTGTATTTGCAAGTTTGACTTACTATTATGGATATGTACTTGCGCTAGTTCTTGTCGTGATTCTTTCTCTTTTTGCAGTAAGAATAATGAACATAGCTTATAAAATAAATGATGGTTATGGTAAATTGCTTCTCGTTGGCGGAGTGACTCTTTTTGTAATCCATTTTATTTGTAACGTTGGCATGACCCTCGGGATATTACCACGTGTTTCTATATCATTACCTTTTATTAGCTACGGATTGATACCAACTCTGTTTCATGCATTTATAATGGGAATTGTGTTAAGTGTCTATCGACGTAAAGATATTCCTTTTAGAATGAGAAAAACACCTTGATGATTATCAAGGTGTTTTCGTTATAAGCTCAAAACTCTCCGAATCAGCCCCAAGCACAAAAGGACTAACCTCGCCAACGCTATAAAGGTGCAATTCATGCATTGCGCGCGTACAGGCAGTGTAGAACAATCTACGAACGCTCTCATCGCTGTACACATCTTTAGAAGCATCGTAAATAATAACAGCATCAAATTCGATACCTTTCGCTAAGTAAGCGGGGATCACGACAATGCCTTGCTCATACTCGGCTGAGTTACTTTTCACAAGTTTAATATTCTCGATATGATTAAGTGCTTCGTAGGCAGCGGCGCTTTCAGCTGCGGATTTACAGATGATTGCGATCGTATTGTGCTGCTCTGTTTGTAGTTCAGCAACTTTTGCAGTAATATGTTCGTGCAGTTCGTTGTGATTAGCTACTTTCGTCACTGTAGGTTTCGCGCCGTCACGTTCAAATGCATGAATGTTGTTGCCTTCTGGTACGAGAGCACGTGTAAATTCAATGA
The DNA here is from genome assembly GCF_022663635.1 of Bacillus cereus group sp. BfR-BA-01356. Classification (NCBI taxonomy): domain Bacteria; kingdom Bacillati; phylum Bacillota; class Bacilli; order Caryophanales; family Bacillaceae; genus Bacillus; species Bacillus cereus group sp. BfR-BA-01356. The sequence continues at coordinate 9,077 of NZ_JAKUFX010000011.1, forward strand.
TCGGTTTTGTTGAGCGGTAGCTACGAGTTAAGTTAATACCGTTCGTTTCATCTGGTCCGTATAAGCTAGTAAGTGTATTGAAATTCACTGTTTCACTCGCATGGGCAAATATCGCTTGGTTAAAGTCCCCGAGTACCGTCATTCTTGCAGCAGGGAAGAGACGTTTTAAAAACTCGAACTGAAACGGCGAGTAATCCTGTGCTTCGTCTACGAGTACGTGTTTAATCGATCTGTTCGTTTGGAAGCCTTCAATTAATTCTTTTAAAAGTAAAAATGGAGTCGCATCCTCGTAATATAGCTTTCCTTCATCAAGCATATTTACTGTTAATGAGCAAATATCATCCCACTCTTTCGGTTTTTCTCCAGTAACCCATGATGCATCTGTGAAAAGCTGTTCATATATACCTGTAAAATTGATAAAGCGCAATGTTTGAACGCCTTTACGAAGAGGCTTCAATTTTTTACGGACAATCATACGTCCAAGTACTTTCGCCTCTTTCTCAAAATCGTTAAAGGAGTTATCGTCAAACTCGCCTTTTTTCTGTAAATATTTATAAGCCTTTTGATATTCATCTTTACTAAGTAGTTCGATTTCTTCTTCTACCCAAGGCTTTTTCAGTTCTGCTTTTTCAAGTGCATCTATTTGCTTATTTAGCCAATCCGTTAACTTCTCAATTCGGCTATGGAAGCGGAGAGAGGAGTCAGTATTATAAAATTGCTCTGTGATTTCTTTAGCTGAGGCAATTAGTTTCCCTCTAAATTTCATTCCTCTAAATAGCATGCCTGAAGATTCAAGAGATTGTCTGTAAGCTCTAATCATCTCGAAAAATTGAGTAGATGCTTTAAATCGGATGCTAGCATTTCTCGTTTTATAGGTAGGGCTATTTGTTTCAGTTAGCATATATTCTAATTGCTCATAAGGGTCTTCAACGTCAAATGACTTACTCAGTCTATGATTTAAATATTCTTGGAATGTCACTTGCTGCATATTTTCTTCACCGAGTTCAGGTAGTACGTTAGAAACGTAGCTATTGAACATAGAGTTAGGGGAGAAGAGAATAATTTGATCCGCTTTTAGCCATTCGCGATATTTATATAGTAAGTAGGCGATTCGCTGCAGGGCAGCTGACGTTTTACCACTACCAGCAGCTCCTTGCACGATAAGGAGTCGGCCTTCATCGTGACGAATAATTTCATTTTGTTCACGCTGAATTGTAGCGACGATACTTTGCATATGTTTGTTCGTACCTTTTCCGAGCGCTTGTTGCAAGATTTCATCGCCAATTGTAAGGCTCGTATCGAACATAGAATCAATCTCGCCATTTTGAATAATGTATTGTAATTTTTTCTCCACATTACCGTGGATTACGCCTCCTGGTGTACTGTACTCAGCTGGTCCTGGTGGATAATCGTAGTATACACTCGAAATAGGTGCGCGCCAGTCATATATAAGAAAGTTTTCTCCGCTAGCATCCGTAAGTGTAGCAACACCGATATAAATTTGATCCGCAGCAGATTCTCCTTCTTCTTTGAAATCAATTCGTCCAAAATAAGGTGCTTTATGCATGCGTCTTAATGCGGCAAGTCGATTAAAGGTATGCTTATGGGTAATTTGTGTGACAGCTAGTGACTGAGCTTGTTGTCTTAAGTTGATAACTGTTTCAAGATAATCATCAAAAGTATCCGTGTTCACTTTCACATCATCCCAAAAGTGTTTACGAATATTGATTACTTCTGCCCGGCGTCTGCCAGTTTCGTTTTCCAGTTTAACAATTTGCTCCGTAATTGTCTCGATTACGGTATCCAATCTTTTTTGCTCTAAATCAAGTTTTTTGTTCATACGGTAAGCACTCCTTTAAAAGTGAAAAATAGAGGTTGACTGAAGATGTGTTTTGGTGTACAATTAAAATACGGATAAATACGTTCCTTTCATTTTAGAAAACGTGTTTCTGTACTAATTTAACATAGTTTTTGAATTTAATCAATGATAATAAGATAAACCTTGGTTCTGCGTGGCGTGGATCAAGGTTTTTTTTGTGTTTTTCTTTAAGGAAGAATCGCAATTTTATTGAGGAGAATGTAAGTAAAGCAAAGAAGAAAATCAGGAATAGGGGGATACTGATGCAAAAATATTTTGAGGAAGCACATCGTTTTTGTTCTCGTAATAGAAAGTACTTAGAAAAGGATGTTATATGTGGTTGTTTCTATTGTTTAGAAATTTTCCATCCAGAAAAAATTACAGAGTGGTGGGATGATGATAACACAGCAGTTTGTCCGCATTGCGGGATTGACTCTATTATAGGAGAAAATTCTGGATTTAAAATTACAGAAATGTTTTTAAGTGAAATGCATAAAAGATGGTTTTAGTTAAACGAATGAAAAAATAAACTTTCATTAACGAAGAGGATACATAAAAAAGCTCGGGCCGAAGCCCAAGCTTTTTTTACTTCATTATTTCTTTTCTTCTTTTTTATCGTCAGCTTTTTTCTCTTCGAAAAGATCTTTTAAATCTTTATCGTCAACTTTTACGTCAGCTTTTTTGATTTCTTTCATCATAAGATCGTTCATGAATGCAGCATCTTGTGCTTTCTTCTGAACTAGATCTTTTTTGATGTCGCCTTTTACTTCATCAAATGGTTTTTGTTCTTTAATGTCTGTTACTTTAATGATGTGGTAACCGAATTGTGATTTCACAGGTTCGCTTACTTCATCTTTTTTCAGCTTGTAAGCAGCATCTTCGAATTCTTTAACCATTTTACCAGCAGTAAAGTAGCCAAGGTCTCCGCCTTTTTCTTTTGAACCAGTATCTTCAGAGTATTGTTTCGCTAACTCTTCGAAAGATTTACCTTGTCCAAGTTCTTCTTTTACCTTTTTCGCAGTAGCTTCATCTTTTACAAGAATGTGGCTTGCTTTAATTTCAGGCTTGTAGTTTTCTTTTAGTTCTTTATCAGTGATTGTTTTCTCGATAGCTTTTTCTTGAGCTAATTGAGCACGCACACCAGTTTTTATAGTTTCTTCTTTAATACCTTGTTGTTTTAATAGTGTATCGAATTGATCACCGTATTGTTTTTTCATTTCATCGAACTTTTTGTCTACATCTTTGTCTTCAACTTTGTAGTTTTTAATAAGTACTTTTTCCATAACCATGTTGTTTAGTACTTGTTTACCAGCTTGTGTCTTCATTTGATTGTAAAATTCTTCTTTTGTAATGTCACCAGCTTTAGATGTAACAATTTTGTCTGATGATGATGTTCCACATGCTGATAATGCGATTACACTTGTTGCGGCTAAGGCAAGCATAGCTTTCTTCATTCGATAAACACTCCTACTATTATGTATTTTTAATTTATCCTACACCAATGAATTTTGATTCATAAGAGCCCGATTAAGTCTCACTGATACTTTTGCTTTTTTATATTGGTAAAGCGCGCTTAACAGGGCTTACCGAGGCTGAGGATAAAGTTTTGATGAATGTTTTGTTCTATAGTATAGGCAATATGTACAAAATTTAATATATCATATTTCGAACCGTTTTCATATTGATAAAGAAAAATTAACCAGCACGTGTCAGATTTTGAAAGTGTGCCATATTGGGCGTATGCCGCATATACAGAATAGAGGAGGGGATGGGGATGAATTCTCAACTTATTTTATTACTTGTACTGTTTATTTTATTGGTTATTGTAGGTATAATTTGCTTATAGAGGAAAAAAGTGAGGAAGGGGCTTTCCTTCCTCACTTTCCATGAAATATAATTTCTATATAACTAGAAATTAATAAAATTGTTATACATACATTAATAACCCGAAAGACACCGGGCTGGCGGCTCGCAGCTATTTGTTTTCGTTCACACAGTGTATGTGTCATGAAATTCGTGTAAAATATAACAAGAAGTGCAAATGCGACAAAAACAACTGTTATAAGTGTCATGAGGCGAGACCTCCTTTTGGCTAAAATACATATACATATATTGTATCACACGATATTTTGTTCGTGTTACAAAATTCAGAAATAGAAGACTTTGTGTTAGAAAGTGAGGGAGAAAATGGACGTTGTTAGAAGATTAGAACAAGCTGAATACTATGTAGACCTACTATTTAAAATGATTGATGAAGAGAAGTGTCCATTTTATTCTTTGATCATAAAGAAAAAAGCTCGTAAAAAAGATATTGAACGTATACTAAATCTTTGTGAAAAACTGAACGAGCAATATGTAGTGGAGAAAGCAGAAGGGCTTCTTTTGTTCGATGCGCTGTTAGATCAATTTGAAAAAGCGCTTCCACATCAGCTCGAAGTACACGAAACTGCGGAAGCGCTAGCAAAACAAGGTTTATTTAAGCCGCTTATGAATGAATTCTTAAGCATGATTGCGAAAAAATAAATAGATTATTTCTTGACTAACTTTTGATCGGATTCTGTAAAGTTCTCTTCAATATCTTCTAATGATTTCTCAAAAATATCGATAAAGTCTTGTCCGTAAATATTACGCAGGATTGCAATCAGTTCGATATTTTCTGGGAACTTCCCATAAAAATTACGAAGTGCAAGAGCCCCATTAAACACTGAATTATTTTCAGGATCATACTCCTCCATTAAGCGAAGTAGTAATTCTTCCCCTTTGTCTGTAATTTCAATGTACGTATTTCGTTTATCATCTTCCTTTTTTGAGAATACAAGATAGCCACGTTCTTCTAGCTTTTTAGAGAAGTTAAACGCCGTTGATACGTGCATAACTCCAAACTTAGCAATCTCAGAAATAGAAGCCCCTTTTAAATGATAAGCGATTGTTAAAATATGATGTTCATTAATATTTAAATCGTAAGGTTTAATCCACTGCTGCCAATCTTTCTCTACACATTTCCATAACGCTTTCGATAATTGAGCAATGCGTTGGCTGAAAATCATCGCTTCTTTTACCGAGTAATCTTTTTCTCCACTTTTCATTTACTCACCCACTTTAACATTCTTTTTTCATTACTATCTATTATGCCAGTAAAATAAAAATTAATAAAGTCTTTTTGTGAGAATTGTGAAAATTTTTCGGAAAAATGACATTCTATACAAATCATGCATAACTATGGAAGCGTTTTATGAGTCGTGAATACATACGTTGTCCTTACATGTTAAGTGATAACATATATTGTAAATGCATAAAAACACGGCATATCTATATGACATGCCGTGTCAAGGTCAATTTATATAAAAAATATTTGTTATATGCAAAAAACTAAGCAGGAATTTGTTTACGCTTTTTCTGGAACAGCTTCTTGTAGTTTCTCAATTGACTTTTGGATGTCCAAAATTTCTTTCTCAATATGGCGCTTGTTTTGAGAAATATCTTGCTTCCAGTTAGAAAGTGTATCGTGCATATCGTCTTTTAATTCTTGGAACACTTCTTTACCTTCTGAAGCAGTTTCAACGATTTGACGTTTTAATAATTTCGTATCAGCTGTAATATCAGCTAAAGTCTTTTTAATATCATTTCCTTTTTCTTTTAACTTGCCGCGCATGTCTTTACCAGAAGAAGGAGTTGAGAAAAGAACAGCTAGTCCAGCAACTGCTCCGCCGCAAATAACACCTGTAATAAAGGATTTAGCTTTTGACATAAAAGGAGACCTCCTTATTTTTTGTTCGTATTCATGATGGGAAAATATGCATATCTTTCTTATATGTGCTATGCACAAACAATCATCCCTGAGCATTTTAAGTAAAGAAACAAGCCATGCGGAATTTGATGACTTCAGGGAAGTGGCTTGTTATGTATTACGCCTTCTTATAGTGTCATTATTTCACACTATTTGCAATTGTACTTGCGATGTTTTGTAAATTTTCCATAGTGTATTCATTTTGGTGTGATTTCCAAACAGCACCGAAACCATCTTTTTCACCGTAGCGTGGAATTAAATGAAGGTGGAAGTGGAACACAGTTTGTCCAGCTTTTTCACCGTTATTGTTAAGTAGGTTAAAGCCAACTGGATTAAACTCTGCTTTAATCGCATTTGCGATTTTTGGAACGACAGAAAAAATGTGTGATGCGATTTCTGGCGTTAACGCAAAAATGTCTTGTTTGTGAACTTTCGGAATAACAAGAGTATGTCCTTTTGTTACTTGACTAATATCTAAAAATGCAAGCACATGTTCATCTTCGTATACTTTTGAGCAAGGGATTTGCCCGTCAATGATTTTACAAAAAATACAATTGTCTGCTGTATGATTCATTGATCTCATCCTTTCAAATATCCTTAGCCGTATTTTACCATAATTACATAAGAGAACAAACACGAAAAACAGGAAGCTGACTCAGCTTCCTGTTTTCTGAAGAGGGATTGAAAAAGCATTATCGTAATTTACGTTTCGCAGACACCTCATTTATTTAAGAAATGCACGGTAAATCGGCTAAAGTTTCTGCCGCAGACACCCCATTTTCAAGTGAAATGAATTGCAATCTTTTTTAAAATGAAATTGTTTATTTTTTAAAACAGTATATGCTCTTTCAGAGACACCCCGTTTCGAAAATGAAACAAATGATCTGGTTATGTGTAAATTTCATTGTCCAACTTGGACACCCCATTTCATGATGACTTCACTATGTTGTTGTACTCATCAATTGGTGGTTGCTTTTTCAATGTGTTCCTTCTTCAATAATTATGATGTCCGCTTTCGGGAAATTATATGCTAATAAATTTAAAAATTTTTTTTGAGTACATGGATACTATGTAGTACAGCATAATTTTTGGTAAGATGAATATAGAATGAATACTAATGAAGAAAGTGGTGTCGTATGAGCGAGTTATTGCGTGTGGAAAATGTTACAGGAGGATATACGAAACGACCTGTATTAAAAGACGTTTCGTTCTCTGTTAATAAAGGCGAACTTGTCGGCTTAATCGGTTTAAATGGAGCTGGTAAAAGTACGACGATTAAACATATTATCGGTTTAATGGAACCGAAAAAAGGAACTGTCACAATTAATGGGAAAACAATTCGTGATGATATGACAGCGTACCGTTCTAGCTTTTCATTTATTCCGGAAACGCCGGTATTATATGATGAATTAACGTTAGAAGAGCATTTGAAATTAACAGCTATGGCGTACGGCGTGGATGAAAAACAATATGAAGAACGTGTAGGACAACTACTACAAGAGTTTCGTATGAAAAATCGTTTAAAATGGTTTCCATCTCATTTCTCAAAAGGGATGAAACAAAAAGTAATGATTATGAGCGCATTTTTAGTGGAGCCATCTCTTTACATAGTAGATGAACCTTTCGTTGGATTAGATCCGTTAGCGATTCAATCCCTTCTTCAAATGATGGACCAAATGAAAAAGAGTGGTGCCGGTATTTTAATGAGCACACATATTTTAGCGACGGCAGAGCGTTATTGTGATTCGTTCATTATTTTGCATCAAGGTGAAGTAAGAGCGAAGGGAACGCTATCTGAACTGCAATCACAGTTTAATATGCCAGGTGCAACGTTAGATGATATTTACATCGCGCTAACAAAGGAAGAAGATTATGAATAGCACAGCGTTATGGAAAGAACGATTTCGTCACTTTCTAAAAGAAGTTCGTACATATAGTAAATACGTATTTAATGATCATTTGAAATTTATTTTCGTGTTCATCATCGGTGCGGGAGCGTATTATTACCAGCAATGGTTACAAACGTTAACAACTTCGTTTCCAACTGCGCTCGTAATGGCAGTATTAATTGGACTCGTGTTAACGGCTGGATCCATTCAAACATTATTAAAAGAAGCGGATCTCGTTTACTTACTGCCAGTTGAAGAAAAGTTAAAACCTTACTTCACAAAGGCATTTCTTTTTACATTTATGATTCAGTTATACATAATCGCAATCGTAGCAGCCGCGCTTGCTCCGTTATACTTCCAACAAATGAAGCAAACAGGAGCTGGCTACATATGGATCGTACTCGCATTTGTCATTGTAAAAGCGTGGAATTTATTTGTAGCGTGGGAAAAGTCATTTTTAACAGATCAAAATATACAAAGGGCTGATTGGTTTATTCGTTTTATCCTAAACGGTTTATTTGTATATTTCCTTGTAGAACGTACTTCAGTTCTTTTCATTGGTGGAATCGTCCTTCTCATGGTGTTATACCTTGCTATCATGCATCAAATGGTCAAAGGAAAGCCACTAAACTGGGAGTATTTAATTTCCGAAGAAGGTAAGAAGATGATGCTACTGTACCGCATTGCGAACATGTTCGTTGATGTACCAGCATTAAAAGAAAGAGTAGCCCGCAGAAAATGGCTAGATTTCATTCTGTCGATGATAGGCGAAAAGCGTACATATTTATACTTATATACGAGAACATTTTTAAGATCTGGTAATTATTTTGGATTATATGTGCGTCTGCTCGCTCTTGGCGGAGTAATTCTTTACTTCATTCCATTTTTATATGGACGATTTATCGTAAGCCTTATCTTCCTATACTTAATCGGTTATCAGCTATTAACTTTATGGAAACATCATCGCATGAAAATTTGGCTTGATTTGTATCCAGTAGGGGGAGAAGAGAAGAAGAAAGATTTTCTTGCTTTATTAAACGCGATTCTAATCATCGGAAGCGTAATCTTTACAGTTATATGTGCACTAGCAACGAAAGATTTCATGATGACAGGAATTTTACTTATCGTAAGCATATTATTTAGTATCGGTTTCGTTTACCAATACGGGGCGAAGCGCATTGAGCGTTTAAATTGAAAGGAATGAACCTATGATTACATACGAAGAGAAGGTTATAAAAGAATTGGAGCAGTGGAAAGCTACATTCATGAAAGATTCTTCTATGATGACACGGTTCTCCAAAAAAGTGCAGACGAAGGTGCAACAGCTCATTCCGGCGAAAGTACAAAAGGTACTAACAGAGACGATTCGTATGATGGTGCAAACGATTAGCGCCGGGTCAAACTTTATAAAGCCGAAGCTAAAAGAGACGACATGGTCACTGCAAAGACGTGACGATGAAGTTCGTAAAAAAATGGATGAGTACAAAAAAATAGCAGCGGCAGAAGGAGCAGGGACTGGAGCTGGTGGTATTCTCCTCGGTCTTGCTGACTTTCCGCTTTTACTTACAATTAAAATTAAATTTTTATTCGATGCAGCGACATTGTACGGATTTGATACGAGTAAACAAGAAGAGCGTCTTTTTATCCTTCACGTTTTCCAACTTGCCTTTTCAAGTGACGATCACCGAAAAGAAATATGGAAAGCAATCGAAACGTGGGATACAGAAAAAGAAAATCATATGGACTGGGAAAAGTTCCAAACAGAGTACCGAGACTATATTGATTTAGCGAAAATGCTTCAGCTCGTACCAGTAATCGGTGCCCCAGTCGGCGCATATGCGAACTATCAATTACTGCAAAGGCTTGGAGAAGTGACGATGAATTGTTATCGTATGCGATTGCTGAATAGAGATTAAAAACAAGGCGTCCTACATATGTAATGTAGGACGCCTTTTCTTAGAAGCTAAGTCCGATATAGCTAATTCCAGCTATAATCAATACGATAAAAAGTACAATGATTAATGAAAATCCGCTCTTACCAGCTTGTCCCGCTTCACCGCCGCCATTACCACCACTACCGCCATTACCACCAAGTCCCATATGATATCCTCCTTATTCTTATATGTTGCTTTTACTTTATAACTTTCTGTATTTTCCAATAAATACCTTCTGTAGTGCTAACTAAATTGAAAATCATTTCGTTTTGTTTTATAATTTACTTACCGAACGGTAAGTAAAAATAAGTGAGGTACAGTATGACGAAGAATTTACAAACATCGCAGAACATTGTAGAGGCATCATTTAAACTTATGGCAGAACACGGCATTGAGAAGATGAGTCTTTCCATGATTGCGAAAGAGGTAGGTATTTCAAAACCGGCTATTTACTATCATTTTTCTTCTAAAGAAGCGTTAGTTGATTTTTTATTTGAAGAGATTTTTTCTGATTATCATTTTACAAAATACTTTAATGAAGAGCGGTATACGAAAGAAAACTTTGCAGAAAAGCTAATCGCAGATGGTTTACATATGCTCTCTGAGTATGAAGGGCAAGAAGGAATACTACGCGTTATCAATGAATTTATCGTAACTGCATCGCGAAATGAAAAGTATCAGAAACGTTTATTTGAAATACAAGAGGATTTTTTGCATGGTTTCCATGATTTATTGAAGAAAGGCGCGAGACTGGGCGTTGTGTCACAACATGAAACGGAAGAAAATGCTCATACGCTAGCGCTCGTGATCGATAATATGAGCAACTATATGCTCATGGGATTCCAGTTAAAGTATAAAGAAATTTGGATTCGAAATGTGAAAAACGTAATGAAGGAGGAGTAAAAATGAAAATGCAAAAAAACTGGTGGCTCGGTTTTCTTGGATTTATTGGGGTTTATAAAATACCAGGTATGATTGAAGCTTTTCAAGCGGATGGAAATTGGATGAAGTTAATCGGTTTCATTTGGCTACTTTGGTTCGGATATTTTATTCCTGAGAAGAAAGAAGATTAAATTCCAATTTTCTGTAAAGTTACGTAAAATATAGATTGAGAGTATTCATATATTAGATTACTAGATTTGGAGTGGTTACATGGATCCATTGAAAAATGAAATTCACCCTGACATGGTCAAGGTGTGGAAAGCGCGTTCTTTAATTGAGCTAGGAATCAGTATTATAGTCATTTTTGCATATCTTTTCTTTATGATTAAGTTTAATTGGTGGGCTTGGATTTTCTATGTGCTCATCGGATTAACAATCGTATATACACCGTTTGATTACTTTACGTTTCCGAAACTACGTCAACGTTATTACAGCTACCAACTAAATGAAGAAGAACTTGAAATTCAGCATGGCCTTTTCGTTGTTAAGCGCGTATTAGTGCCGATGATTCGTGTACAGCACGTAACGATTGAACAAGGGCCAATTATGAGAAAATACGGATTAGCAGAATTACACATTTCAACAGCAGCAACTTCTCATAGCATCCCAGGTTTAACGATGTATGAAGCTGAAATGTTGAAAACGAAAATCGCAGAATTAGCGAAAGTGAGTGATGAGGATGTATAAAAGGCAGCATCCAATCACGATGTTATTAGAGTTAAAAATAACAGACTTTATACCACTCATTATTTTCATGTTCAGCTTAAACGGAAAGTTCCCGTTTTGGTATTTAATTCCCACTGCATTCGGTTTACTCACCGTCTTTTCAGCGTTTGAAAAATGGTATTACACAACATACTGGGTTGAAAATAACGTATTACATGTGAAACAAGGTCTCTTTGTGAAAAAGGAGAGCTACTTAAATAAAGAACGTGTTCAAACGATTAATACAAGTTCTAACGTACTATATCAAATGCTCGGTTTGAAAAAAATTCAGATTGAAACAGCTGGCGGAGGCGATGAAGCAGAAGTTAGCTTAGCTGGAATTACGGTAGAAGAAGCGACAGAGCTTATCGCAATGTTAAATGAGTCGGCTTCAGAATTGAAAGTAGAAAAAACATTAGAAGAAGTAGAAGTAAAAGAAATTATTACAGAGGAAAAACAAGCGAGAGAATACAAATTAACGTGGAAAGAGATTTTAATAGCCTCTGTTACATCTGGTCAATTTGGATTATTATTCTCATTAATCTTTTTTGTGTATCACCAAGTAGATGAGTACATTCCGAAATGGATAGAGAATAGCGTAAAGTCGTATGTAATGGAACATGATATATATGGCTGGATTTTGATGATAGCTATTTTGCTCGTCCTTTCGTGGATTATATCGACAATTGGTTATGCGCTAAAACATGGAGATTTCACAGTGAATCGAAGAAATGACGAAGTCCGTATTTCGCAAGGGTTACTGGAGAGAAAAGAACTCGTACTAAAATTGCACCGCATTCAAGGGATTACGATAAAAGAAGGCATTTTACGCCAACCGTTCGGTTATTGTGCTGTGCAAGTAGAAGTCATTCAAAGTGAAGGGAAAGAAGAAAAAGTTACACTGCATCCTATCATTCGAAAAGATCGAGTGCAACAATTACTCGCGCATTTACAATTACCATACGAATTGAATGCAAGTATTACTTCGTTACCAAAAGCAGCATTGCGCCGCTATCTCATTGATAGTTTTATCTTTTTCGCTATGCTCGCAATCCCGCTTACTGGAATAAGCATATACTTTGAAAAGTATTACATCATGTGGGCATTACTACCGCTCGCAATCCTTATCTTTACACTTGGCTACGCAACATTTAAAACAAATGGCTACAGTGTTAACGGAGAACAAATTACACTTGTCTATCGTAGCGTCGGAAAATATACAGGACTTATTAGAAGAAGACACGTCCAATCAATGGAGAAGACACAATCATATTTCCAGCGCTGTGCGGATTTATGTACGTATAAGTTTTCGAGTGCATCATCTAGTTATAAAATAGAGCATACGAGAGTAGAAGATGCGGAGAGAATGCAGGATTGGTATAAGAAGAAAATAAATGAGATGTAACTTGAGAAAGCTTGCCTATTATGAAAGGCAGGCTTTTTTGTTATAGGGAAAAGAGTCGTTTAATCCATATATTAGTACAACTACAGCACACATGTATCAATACGTATGAAAAAAGGTAATATGCTTCTGTTTTAGGAAAATATGTGGGATTTTTGATATAAATGGTATAATAAAATGGGAATAGTATTAGGAGGTTATATATGATAAGTCAGTTGAAAAGAGAAGCACTTGATGCATTAAAAGGAAGATGGGGACTAGCGGTAGGGGCAACCTTATTAATTGGAATCCTTATTGGAGCTGTTGAAATGCTAACAACAGGTATTTTCTCGATATTTTGGGGTTGGGAAGAAGCAAGTGATTCACTTACAGTAAGTATTATAGTAATGCTTGTTATTGGTCCATTAACAATAGGTGCCTATTATCTTGTTTTAAATGCAATTCGTGGGACTGATGCTCGCATTGGTCATATATTTAGATGGTTTAGCGATGGAAGTAAGTTGATGAAGTCGTTTTTAACATATTTACTAATGTATGTATACTTGACTCTATGGACATTACTTCTTATTATTCCAGGTATTATTAAATCATTTTCTTATTCTATGACATATTTTATTTTGAATGATCATCCAGAATATACAGCGAATCAAGCGATTACTGAGAGTCGTCATATGATGAATGGACATAAAATGGATTACTTTTTACTATGCTTAAGTTTCTTAGGTTGGTTCATTTTAAGTATTCTTACTGTAGGAATCGGTTTCTTATGGTTAGCACCTTATTTCTACGCGACATCAGCCGCATTTTATGAAGAGATTTCAAAAGAATATTATAAAAAAGAAGGCACTACTTTCTAATAAAACATATAAACTATCTACCCTAAAGAATGTAGGGAGCAGATAGCAGATGGTTTAGGTGTTTTGATATTTGTCCTATTTTCGGGATTCACTTCAGGATAAGGTATAGATTTTTATATAGAAATGCTACCCTCTATGTTTTATCATAGAGGGTTATTTTTTTATGTAAAAATGATAGGAAATAATGAATAATATATGTAAAGAAAAAAGCGAGGTGAATGAGAGTGAGCAAATTTTTAATACCGTATTCATTTTCTATATTAAGTTTCTTTATTTCAGCAACAGCACTTGATTTATATGATAGGATGGGAAACGATAGTGAGCTGGTTTCGCCGAACATAATTGGAAAGATAATTCAATCTACTGCGCAAATGGGAGTCCTTACATTGTATTTCGGAGTACCTATTATTTTAGGTGGCTGTCTACTTGGTGAGCTATTGTTTAGAGGTATCATTTTACGATTTAAACTCAGCTATATTATATCTTTATTATTATATCTACTTTTAGCTTTTAGTATTGTTTCTGTAACGGTTGGAATTCCAACTACATATGAGGATTCTAATACTACTTTCATGGTAATAACTATGATTTGCGCTGTGACATTCTTTATGGGCCGGAATATATGGGAGAAAAAAGAAATGAATAATGGAGTAACAGAATGAAATATACATGTCCGTGCTGCGGGTATAGAACAATAGAAGAAGAACCACCAGGTACATATGAAATTTGTAATATATGTTACTGGGAAGATGATGAGGTACAGTTTAACGATCCTGATTTTGAAGGCGGTGCAAATGAAGTCTCGTTAAGACAAGCACAGAAAAATTTTATTGTATTTGGTGCTTGCGAGGAATGTTTTATTGGATTAGTTAGAAAACCGACTAGTGAAGATGTGAAGGATGCTAGTTGGCAGCGAATTTGTTAAGTAAAATGTTATTACTCAATTCAATGGGAGTAATAACATTTTTTATTTAGTGCTGAAAGAATTACTGCCATCTTAAAGTAATAGGAAGGACTAAATCGGTAAATTTTATTAATGGATATATTAGGAATGAATATGAAAGTATAGATGTATAGTCAATGTTGTGTATTTGATGTTATCATATTGAATGATATGGAAATTTTTAATAGAATAAGTAACTAAAAATTCAAAGGTAATGAAGCTTTTGTTGTATAAAGAAAATACTTAGTAGTAATCAACAATATTAAAAATAAGATTCGTATTTATATAAATTTAGTAGAAATGGGGTTTTAAAAAGGAATGAGTATAAGCATAACGCGGCAAAAGATTTTGGCGGCCGCTTCTCAAATTGTGCAATGTAAAGGGGTTGCTAAATTAACCTTAGAAGCAGTGGCAAAAGAGGCGGGTGTAAGTAAAGGTGGATTATTGTATCACTTTTCAAATAAAGAAGCTTTAATAGAAGGTATGATAGTCAGAGGGGTAGAGGATTATGAGGGAGCCATTTACAATAAAGTAGCGGAAGACGCAGAGAAGAAAGGGAGATGGGTTCGCTCTTTTGTAGAGGAAAGATTAAATAATGAGAGAAGAACAGAAGAGTTATCTAGTAGTATGATGGCAGCATTCATGTTAAAACCTGAATTACTTGAGCCATTACAACAATCATTTTAGCAACTGCAAAAGAATATAGAAAACGATGAGATAGATGCAGTTTGTGCAACAATTATTAGATTAGCAGCAGATGGATTATGGTATTCGGAATATTTAGGGGTTGGAAGACTAAGCCCTGAGTTAAGAGAAAAAGTGATTCAAGCTCTTATTAGGAATTCATATAAATAGAATATACGAACTATATAATGTAAAAATAATTCACCGTTGCTTCTTTAATGTAGTGGTGAATTATTTTTTTTATTAGAAAAATAGAACAATTTTATAGAGTATTGAATTATAACCGTCCAGACGGTATAGTAATATTTGGTTTAAGAGGAAAATGAAACAAAAAAAGAATAAAAGATATTTTTAGCACACTATTCGAAAGGATAGGCCGCAAAGCTTAGAGTCTACGGTAATACATATTGGTTACTAAGATCGTCTGGTTGCACATTTTTGATGCAACCGGATGGTCTTTTTTTGTTATATAAATATAAAAAATAGGAGGGAACTATGCAAATGAAAAGTACTAAAAGACATATTTCAATGGTTTCATTAGTTTTTCTAGTATTATTTTCAGTGCTGAATGTGTGGGCTCCAGTTATTCAAGCTGCTGTGATGAAAAGTCCAGTGGACGAAATTAATATTTCCCGTACTGATGGCACGACATCTGAACCGTATCAAGCCTCAGATGGTATGAAAGTAGAAGTGAAGTGGTCAGCTAAAGAAAAAATAAAAAGTGGAGATCAATTCACAATTGATATGCCAAAAGAGTTTCGAAAAGACCTTATGAATATGAGTTTTCCTTTAAAAGATGCTGAAGGAAAAATAGTTGGTACATGTGAGATGAAAAAGGGTCTATTAACGTGTACTATGGGGGATTACGTAGAAGGAAAGAATAACATTAAAGGTTCTTTATTCGTAGAATTCTACTTTGGTCTAGAAGCATATGATGGTGTTAAAGAAATTCCATTAGAATTTAACGTTGATGGTCAAATCGTCAATAAAGAAGTAAATGTAAGTAATACGACAGAGAGACCGAAGCCACAGCCCAATACAGATAATCTATTGAAATGGGGTTCTTATAATCAAGAAGATCCTTCGATTGCTGATTGGCTTGTATATGTAAATGCAACTGGAACAGAAATGCAAGATCTTAAATTAACAGATACATTAGGACCTGGGCATGAGTTAATTACAGACAGCGTAGTATTAGAAGAGGCTGTATTTGAAGATGGTTATGCACCAACAAATATTAAGCCAGCAGATTTATCTAACATTAAAATTAATGCAACAAAGGCTGGATTTACAATTGAGTTTCCAGACAGTTCAAAAGGCTATATTTTAAGATATAAAACAAAGGTTACAAATCCTGCTGCGAAGCCTCATAAAAATACTGTGAAATTAGAAGGTAAAAATATTAAAACTGAAGAAAAAGTAGGACAAGTATTTGTAAGTGGTGGGGGAGGATCCGGTTCAGGTGACAATAATCCACCTAGCATTGAAAAAAATATAGTTGATGAGAATGGCAAGCTTGTAGAGAATGAGCAGTTAACAAAAATGGATCAAGTGATTCAATACCAAGTTGGTACACATATACCGAACGATCCTCCTAAATACACATCAATGGTAATTCGTGATGATTTAGAAGATGTTTTAGAAGTATTAGAGGCAAAAGTGTATGATCAAAATGGCCAAGATATTACTTCTAAAGGAACGTTAAATATAGATAAACAAAGAAGTGAAGTAACATTTACGTTTGGTGAGAGTTTTGACTATAAGTCGTATGAAGACCAGATAATTAATCTTAGTATCAAGGCGAAAATTAAAAATGATGCAGACTTATCTTCTTACGTAGATAAGAAGATTCCTAATAAAGCGGAATTACATTTTGATGATAAAACATTAACATCAAAAGAAGTAACTATTACGCCGCCTGAAGCTCCAAAAGATGGTACAGTATCGCTTCATAAAATAGATTCTGAGAATCGGAACAAAGGGTTAAAAGGTGCCGAATTTGAAGTCCGAAATAGTGCAAATGAAGTTGTTGCAAAACTGAAAACGGACGAAAAAGGTTTTTCAGTACCTCAACCTTTAGCTCCTGGGACGTATAAAGTATATGAAACAGTAGCACCAGAAGGATATCAAAAATTAACAAGTCCAGTAGAGGTTACACTTCAAGCTGGAGAAACAAAAACAATTGAAATTAAAAATACTATGCAAAAGGGTCAAATTGAAGTAAAGAAAATTGATTCGGAAAATGGTGAAAAACCATTAGCAAATGCAGAGTTTGATATAGTAAAAGACGGTGTAGTAGTCGAACATATTGTTACAGATAAAGATGGTAAGGCAATCTCTAAACCGTTAGCACCAGGGAAATATATTTTAAAAGAAACGAAAGCGCCTGAAGGCTACCAATTAAAAGAAGCAGAGTTCGAAGTAAATGTAACAGGGGACGGCATATTCCCAATACAAGTGGAAAATGCAATGGTAGACAAAGGTAATATAGAAATCACAAAAGTGGACAAAGAAAACGGGGCAGTATTAGCGGGTGTCGAATTTGAAGTCCAAGATGAGAAAGATGGAGTAGTAAGAAAAGTAGTAACAGATAAAGATGGAAAAGCAAACGTTTCAGATCTATCAGTAGGAAAGTACAAATTAGTAGAGACAAAAAGCTTACCAGGTTATAAAAAGCTAACAGAACCAGTACCATTTGAAATAAAAAAAGGTATGACAAAAGCTTTAGCAATAAAAGTAGAAAATGAGCAGTTAGACAAAGGCTCAGTAGAAATTACAAAAATAGATAAAGATAGCCAAAAAGTACTAGAAGGCGTAGTCTTCGAAGTGCAAGATGAGCAAGGCAAAGTAGTAACAGAAGTAAAAACAGATAAAGATGGTAAAGCAAAAATCTCTGATTTATCAGTAGGGAAGTACAAGTTAGTAGAGACGAAAAGTTTACCAGGCTACAAAAAGCTAACAGATTCAGTAGCATTCGAAATTACAAAAGGTATGACAACAGTCCTATCGTTGAAAGTAGAAAATGAACAGTTAGATAAAGGTTCAGTAGAAATTACAAAAATAGATAAAGACAGCAAAAAAGCATTAAAAGGCGTAGTCTTTGAAGTGCAAGATGAAGCTGGAACAGTAGTAAAGGAAGTAAAAACAGATAAAGATGGTAAAGCAAAAATCTCAGATCTATCAGTAGGAAAGTACAAATTAGTAGAGAAAGAAAGTTTACCAGGCTATAAGAAATTAACAGAGCCAGTATCGTTTGAAATTACAAAAGGTATGACCGAGATCTTATCATTAAAAATAGAAAATGAAATGGTAGATACGGGAAATATAGAGATAACAAAGATAGATAAAGATAATAAAGCACCGTTAGCGGGAGTAACATTCATCGTACAAGATGAAAAGGGTAAGGAAGTTACGAAAGTAACGACAGATAAAGAAGGAAAAGCAAATGTTTCAGATTTACCTGTAGGAAAGTATGAATTAGTAGAGGTAGAAAGTTTACCTGGTTATAAAAAGTTAGAAAAACCAGTATCATTTGAAATTAAAAAAGGCATGACCGAGGTCCTATCATTGAAAGTAGAAAATGAAATGGTGGATACAGGGAATATAGAGATAACAAAAATAGATAAAGATAGTAAAGCTCCATTAGAAAATGTTGTATTTGAAGTACGTGATTCAAAAGGAAAAGTAGTTGCGAAAGTAAAAACGGATAAAGAAGGAAAAGCAAACGTTTCAGATTTATCTATTGGAAAGTATGAGTTGGTAGAAGTAGAAACACCGGCAGGATACAAACCACTAGAAAAGCCAATTTCATTCGAAATTGAAAAGGGTAGAGTAACAGCATTACAATTGACTGTAGAAAATGAATTAGTGGATACAGGAAATGTAGAAATTACAAAAGTAGATAAAGAAAATAAAGATGCTTTAGCTGATGCAGTCTTTGAAATTCAAGATGAAGCAGGACAAGTAGTCGCTAAAATAACGACAGATAAAAAAGGACAAGCACAAGTTACTAATTTATCAGTCGGCACATACAAGTTAGTAGAAGTAAAAGCACCAAAAGGATATAAACAATTAGTAGATCCGATTACTTTCCAAATTGAAAAAGGTATGACAAAATCTCTTGCTTTAACAGTAGAAAACGAAATGTTAGACAAGGGAAATGTGGAAGTAACAAAAGTAGATAAAGATAGTCAAAAAGTATTAGAAGGCGTAGTCTTCGAAGTTCAAGATGAGCAAGGCAAAGTAGTAACAGAAGTAACGACAGATAAAGAAGGAAAAGCAAACGTTTCAGATCTATCAGTAGGAAAATACAAATTAGTAGAGACGAAGAGTTTACCAGGTTACAAAAAATTAACGGAACCAGTATCATTCGAAATCAAAAAAGGTATGACGAAAGTTTTATCATTGAAAGTAGAGAACGAACTGTTAGATAAAGGTTCAGTAGAAATTACAAAAGTAGACAAAGAAAGTGGCGCAGTATTAGCGGGCGTAACATTCGAAGTGCAAGATGAAAAAGGCAAAGTAGTAACAAAAGTAACGACAGATAAAGAAGGAAAAGCAACAATTTCAGATTTACCAGTAGGAAAATATAAGCTAGTAGAGGTAGAAAGCTTACCAGGATATAAAAAACTAGCGAAACCAGTATCATTCGAAATCAAAAAAGGTATGACAGAAGTTTTATCACTAAAAGTAGAGAATGAGCTAGTAGATAAAGGTTCAGTAGAAATTACAAAAGTAGATAAAGATGGTCAAAAAGCATTAGAAGGCGTAGTCTTTGAAATCCAAGATGAAGCGGGAAAAGTAGTAACAGAAGTAAAAACAGATAAAAATGGTAAAGCAAAAATCTCAGACTTATCTGTAGGAAAGTACAAATTAGTAGAGAAAGAAAGCTTACCAGGCTACAAACAATTAACAGAACCAGTATCATTCGAAATCAAAAAAGGTATGACAGAAGTCTTATCATTAAAAGTAGAGAATGAACTAGTAGACAAAGGTTCAGTAGAAATCACAAAAGTAGATAAAGATAGTCAAAAAGTATTAGAAGGCGTAGTCTTCGAAGTACAAGACGACAAAGGCAAAGTAGTAGCAGAAGTAACGACAGATAAAGAAGGAAAAGCAAACGTTTCAGATCTATCAGTAGGAAAATACAAATTAGTAGAGACGAAGAGCTTACCAGGTTACAAAAAGTTAACGGAACCAGTATCATTCGAAATTACAAAAGGTATGACAAAAGTCTTATCATTGAAAGTAGAGAACGAACAGTTAGATAAAGGTTCAGTAGAGATTACAAAAGTGGACAAAGAAAGTGGCGCAGTATTAGCGGGCGTAACATTCGAAGTGCAAGATGAAAAAGGCAAAGTAGTAACAAAAGTAACGACAGATAAAGAAGGACAAGCAACAATTTCAGATTTACCAGTAGGAAAATATAAGCTAGTAGAGGTAGAAAGCTTACCAGGATATAAAAAACTAGCGAAACCAGTATCATTCGAAATCAAAAAAGGTATGACAGAAGTTTTATCACTAAAAGTAGAGAACGAATTAGTAGATAAAGGCTCAGTAGAAATTACAAAAGTGGACAAAGAAAGTGGCGCGTTATTAAAAGGCGTAACATTCGAAGTGCAAGATGAGCAAGGCAAAGTAGTAACAAAAGTAACAACAGATAAAGAAGGAAAAGCGAAAATTTCAGATCTATCTGTAGGAAATTACAAACTAGTAGAAGTAGAAAGCTTACCAGGCTACAAAAAGCTAACAGAGCCAGTATCATTCGAAATCAAAAAAGGTATGACAGAAGTCTTATCATTAAAAGTAGAGAATGAACTAGTAGATAAAGGTTCAGTAGAAATTACAAAAGTAGATAAAGATAGTCAAAAAGTATTAGAAGGCGTAGTCTTCGAAGTACAAGACGACAAAGGCAAAGTAGTAACAGAAGTAAAAACAGATAAAAATGGTAAAGCAAAAATCTCAGACTTATCTGTAGGAAAGTACAAATTAGTAGAGAAAGAAAGTTTACCAGGTTACAAACAATTAACAGAACCAGTATCGTTTGAAATTACAAAAGGTATGACAGAAGTTCTATCATTAAAAATAGAAAATGAAATGGTAGATACGGGAAATGTAGAAATTACAAAAATAGATAAAGATAATAAGGCACCGTTAGCAGGTGTAGTCTTTGAAGTACAAGACGACAAAGGCAAGGTAGTAACGAAAGTAACGACAGATAAAGCTGGAAAAGCAACAGTTTCAGATTTATCAGTAGGAAAGTACAAGCTAGTAGAAGTAGAGAGTTTACCAGGCTACAAAAAATTAGAAAAGCCTGTACCATTTGAAATTACAAAAGGTATGTCAAAATCTTTAGCGTTCACTGTAGAAAATGAAATGGTAGATACGGGGAATGTAGAAATCACAAAAATAGATAAAGACAGTAAAGCACCATTAGAAAATGTTGTATTTGAAGTACGTGACTCAAAAGGCAAAGTAGTTGCGAAAGTAACGACGGATAAAGAAGGAAAAGCAAACGTTTCAGATCTATCAGTAGGAAAATACAAATTAGTAGAGACGAAGAGCTTACCAGGTTACAAAAAGTTAACGGAACCAGTATCATTCGAAATTACAAAAGGTATGACAAAAGTCTTATCATTGAAAGTAGAGAACGAACAGTTAGACAAAGGTTCAGTGGAGATTACAAAAATGGCCGCTGAAAGCAAGGAAGTCTTATCAGGAGCTGTGTTTGAAGTTCATGATGAAAAGGGAAAAGTAGTAGTGAAAGTAACAACAGATAAAGATGGAAAGGCAAAAATCACAGATCTATCTGTAGGTAACTACACACTAGTAGAAGTAGAAGCACCAAAAGGATATGAAAAATTAACTAATCCAATTCCATTTGAAATTACAAATGGAATGATAAATGCAGTTCAATTAGAAGTATTAAACAAATTGAATCATTTAGCACCACCAAGTCCAGAAACACCAGATCCAGAAAAGCCTGGAACACCAGATCCGGAGAAACCTGGAACACCGAATCCAGAAAAGCCTGGAACACCAGATCCAGAAAAACCTGGAACACCAGATCCGGAGAAACCTGGAACACCGAATCCAGAAAAGCCTGGGACACCAGATCCAGAAAAACCTGGAACACCAGATCCAGAAAAGCCAGGGACACCGAATCCAGAGAAACCTGAAAAAGAATTACCGAAGACAGGGCAGAAAATGCCTGTGGAACCATATATGGGAGCACTTCTTGTAATGATGAGTTTTGGGTTACTCGTATTAGGTAGAAAACAGCAGAGATAATAAAGGTGAAAAGGTATCCTCAAAGTATTTGAGGATACCTTTTTTAGCATAAAAAAAAGCATCTAGCAAAAGTACTAGATGCAAATAAAAACACAAGGGAAGACAAAATTCTTCCCTTTTCCCGTATGTAATTATATCAAAAAATTTATAAAAAACTAGCTATATTTAAAATATAATTTTTAAAAAAGTTATATACATAAATAATTGCAATACGCGCAGTTTTATCTTTCTGAAAAATCCATTTCTTTAATTTCGAATATTAAGACTAATGTTGATAAATCTCCAGATAATTAGAAAAAATAACCAAAAGGATATATAATATTGCTTAATAAATAATTTTAATGAATTACATATATTTCATTTGGTGTATTAATTGAATATCATAATTTAAAATTTTATTAAGCAAGAATCTCGGTTACTTATTGCATTTCTAACATAGGGTGAGATAGAAAAATACAATAGTGTGGAGGTTTTTATAATGACGTTTGTTCTTAGTAAAATGAATGGGTTTAGCATAGAAGAAAAGGTACATGAATTTGAATCTAAAGGATTCCTTGAAATCTCAAATGAAATCTTTTTACAAGAGGAAGAGAATCATCGTTTATTAACACAAGCACAGTTAGATTATTATAATTTGGAAGATGATGCGTACGGTGAATGCCGTGCTAGATCTTATTCAAGGTATATAAAGTATGTTGATTCACCAGATTATATTTTAGATAATAGTAATGATTACTTCCAATCTAAAGAATATAACTATGACGATGGCGGGAAAGTTAGACAGTTCAATAGCATAAATGATAGCTTTTTATGTAATCCTTTAATTCAAAATATCGTGCGTTTCGATACTGAATTTGCATTTAAAACAAATATAATAGATACAAGTAAAGACTTAATTATAGGTTTACATCAAGTAAGATATAAAGCTACTAAAGAAAGACCATCTTTTAGTTCACCTATTTGGTTGCATAAAGATGATGAACCAGTAGTATTTTTACACCTTATGAATTTAAGTAATACAGCTATTGGTGGAGATAATTTAATAGCTAATTCTCCTCGGGAAATTAATCAGTTTATAAGTTTGAAGGAGCCTTTAGAAACTTTAGTATTTGGACAGAAGGTCTTCCATGCCGTAACGCCACTTGGAACAGAATGTAGTACGGAGGCTTTTCGTGATATTTTATTAGTAACATTTTCTTATAAGGAGACAAAATGAGAGAGAATAAAATAATTATGATTTCTGGAGCCAATAGCGGTATAGGTCATGCTTGTATAAAATACTTTTTAGAAAAATCATTTCATGTAATAGCGCTTGATATTCATAATAATAATTTAATAGATTATATGAAAACAGATATGCCTTTGAAAGTAGTGCAAATTGATTTAAGTAATAGCGAAGCGATTCATAATCTTTTTACTCAATTAGATTTAGAAAAGCTTTCTCCTGATATATTAATAAATGCAGCTGGTATTCGAGAGATAACACCTGTTTTACATTTATCCGATGATATGTTTAAAAAAGTAATTGATGTAAATTTAGTAGCCCCATTTATCCTTTCTAGGGAAGTAGCTAAGCGATGGTGTGAATCGAAAATAAAAGGTTGTATTGTGAATATAGCATCGGTTTCTGGATTAATGGCTGAACCAGAGCGAGCTGCTTATGTTGCATCAAAGCATGCTTTAATCGGATTGACTAAACAGATGGCTATGGAATTTGGGAAGCAAAATATAAGGGTAAATAGTATTTCTCCCGGTGTTATTAGAACTGAACTTACAGAAGAATACTTTAGTAATAAAGCCTTGATGTCTATGATAAAAAGTAATCAATCTTTAGATACTTGGGGGTTGCCGCAGGATATTGTTTCATGTATTGAGTACTTGATTTCTGATCAGGCCCGCTTTATTACTGGTTCTAATTTTGTAATTGATGGTGGTTGGACTGCTGGAAAAAATTTATAATTGAGTGTTTTTGAGGAAAAGCACCTGTCCTTTTTTTAGGCTGGTGTTTTTCTCACTATAAACCGAGTTTTTATTGGAGGGGGATTAATTTGCTTCAAAAGAGTTTTAAGCAAGAGAAAACGGTACCGGCCTTAAAGATGATAGCATCAATGGTTATCTTTGGATCAGTTGGCTTTTTTTCGGTTCAAACAAACTTACCTTCGTTTGAATTAGTGTTTGTAAGGTGTATTTTTGCGACAATATTTTTAAGTGTATGCTGGTTGCTTACAGGGCAATATAAACAAGATAAATGGGAACGAAAAGAAGTTGTTCAAGTTTTAATATGTGGTTTTTTCTTAGTATTTAATTGGGTTTTCTTATTTAAAGCCTTTGAAAATATGTCAGTCACCATTGCTATCTCAGTTTATCATCTTGCACCAGTAATTGTACTGTTAATTGGAAGTATCGTCTTTAAAGAAAAATTAACATTCATATCTATCATTTCAATAATTGTGTGTTTTGCAGGAGCTTTATTAATTGCTGGTATCGATGGAAGCTTCTCTTTCGGTTCATTAATGTCTTCAGGTATGATATGGGGATTTCTTGCAGCTCTCTTTTATGCATTTACAACTTTATTTGGTAAAGGGATTAACAAAATGAGTGCGTATGCAATGACATTTTTACAAACATTCTTGGGGATATTTCTTTTAATACCATTTATAGATTTAGATGCTTTTAGTGGCCTCACTCAAAGTAATTGGACATATATTATAGCTACTGGTTTTATTCACACAGGGATAGTATATTATCTGTTTTTTGATAGTTTACGCTATTTGTCTACAAAAACCATCTCAATATTAGTTTTTTTAGATCCGGCAGTGGCAATATTATTAGATACTGTACTTACTGGATTCCGTCCAACTTTAATGCAAATAACAGGAATTCTTTTTATTTTTATTGGCATGACTTTAACATTAAAAAAATCTAAAGATAAAAAACTGAGCCAAAAAGAAAAGCGAATTGAAAGCGATGCTAGTATATCTCAACAATAATGAAATATATTGTGTATAAAACGATAAACCTTACATGAATCATGTAAGGTTTATTTTAGTTCAATATAATTCATATTTATAATACATAATTTTCAAAACTGAGGTGTGTGTTTCTTTAATATACTTTTGATTCAACTATTTTTATTTGACTATAAATTTACAAAAATGTATATGAAATCTTATTTTTTGATAATATATAAGTAATAAATTCATAGAATTGGAGTGATGAGATGCAGCCGTTAGAAAGGGAGATTCATTCTAATATGCTGAAAGTGTGGCGAATTCACGCTTTAATTGGGACGGCAGTTATACTAACAGTCGTAATTGCGTATTTCTTTTTTATGATTAACTTTAACTGGTGGGGCTGGTTGTTTGGACTATTAGTAACAGGAGCTATTACATTTATTCCACTTGATTATTTTGTGTTTCCAAATTTACGTCAGCGCTATTATAGTTACAGATTAAATGAAGAAGAGATTGAGATTCAAAAGGGAATGTTCGTTGTAAAACGCGTACTTATTCCGATGATCCGTGTGCAGCACGTAACGATTGAGCAAGGGCCGATCATGAGAAAGTATAATTTAGCAGAATTACATATTTCAACAGCCGCAACTTCTCATAGTATTCCAGGTTTAACGACAGAAGAAGCAGAACAGCTGAAAAGACAAATTGGAGAACTTGCGAAAGTGAGTGATAAGGATGTATAAGAGGCAACATCCGATTACGATATTGTTAGGTATTAGGATTGCGAGTTTGTTGCCACTTATTATTCTTGTTTTATTTAAACCTGATGAACAAGTGGAACCTTGGTATTTATTTTATCTTTTTCTTCTGGTTGTTTTATTCATCATGGCTATTTTTTCAGCAATTAAATGGTATTTTAAAGTGTACTGGATTGAGAATAATATTTTACATATAAAGCACGGTGTTTTTGTAAAGAAGGAAAGCTATTTAAATAAAGAGCGTGTACAAAATATTAGTACGTCTTCTAACATCATTTATCAAATGCTCGGACTTATGAAGTTAAATATAGAAGTAGCCGGTGGTGGTAATGAACCAGAAGTGATGTTGGCTGGTATTAAAGAAGACGAGGCAAAACATTTAATTTCTTTATTACATAAGAAAGAAACTACTGTAAAAGAAGAAATAGAAGAGGAAGAAAGCAAGACGGTTTATCAGTTAACAGCGAAAGAGGTTTTAGCCGCAGCGATTACATCTGGTCGGTTCGGACTAGTGTTCTCTGGACTAGTACTTCTTTACACAAAGTTTGATTTTGTTCTTCCTGAAGGATTCACAAGTAAAGTAGAAGCGTATGTGATGGGAAACGGTGTTTATAAACTAATTGTAATTGCATTAATTTTAATGGCAATTTCGTGGATTATTTCCACGGCTGGATATGTGTTGAAATATGCAAACTTTAAAATTGAGCGAAAAGGGGAAGAGATTCGTATCGTTCAAGGATTATTTGAAAAGAAAGAGTTTGTCTTAAAATTGCACCGCATTCAAGCGATTACTGTAAAAGAAGGTATGCTTCGCCAGCCGTTTGGCTATTGTGCTGTTGAAGTGGAAGCAATTCAAAGTATTGGAGCAGCAAGTAACGGAGTAATGTTGCATCCATTTATGAAGAAAAAAGATGTACAGCACCTGATCACATATTTAGAGTTACCATATGAAATCGAAGCGGAGATCGTTCACTTACCAAAAACAGCGTTGCGTCGTTATTTCATTGTGGGCTGGTTAATAAGTATCATACTCACAGTTCTAATTGCCAGCGTGAGTATATATTTTAAACAATATATTGCGTTGTTTGTTATTTTACCGTTATTTATCGTGTTTTCGTTACTTGCGTATGCTAGATATAAAAGTGGCGGTTATGAATTAAGAGAAAATCAACTAACGGTTGTATATCGTAATTTTTCGAAATATACAGGAATAATGCGAAGAAGACATGTTCAAGCAGTAGGTTATAATCAATCGTATTTTCAAAGAAAAGATGAATTATGTACAACTCTTGTAGCGGTAGCCGGGCGGGGTTATGAAGTAAAGCATATGAGAAAAAAAGATTCACTTCGTATATATAATTGGTACAAAGAAAAAGGAAACACCGGTGTGTAATGGTGTTTCCTTTTTGTCATTAAATTGATATCTTTAGTCGAATCGTTGATATATTTCAAGATATGATAGATATATTCGGAAAATCGTTGATATATTTCAAGATGTGATAGATATATTCGGAAAATCGTTGATATATTCAAAGATATGATAGATATATTCGGAAAATCGTTAATATAATTTCACGTACTGTTAGTGTTGTATTATGTTTTAATTAAACTAACACATCAAAAGTAGTCACAAAAGATGGACGAGAGAAAATACTCTTTTGCTGTTCCGCATGTGGATGCGCTGGAGCTTGTCCTTCTGCTTGCGTGGGACGTTTTTTATGAGCGTTTTCGAATGAACGTGATTCTGTCCAGTCTTTAAAGTTTTGCTCTGTTTCCCACATCGTTAAGATGACGTATGTATCGTTACTTAATGGGCGTAGAACACGGATCGCTTGGAATCCTGGTTCGTTTTCAATAAGGCCTGCGCGGTTTTTAAAGCGGTTTTCGAATACTGGGCGACCTTCGTCTGTGACAGAAATGTTGTTACAAACGATATAGCCAGGTTGTCCTTTAAATTCACCGACAGCATCTAGTACGTCATACTGAAGTGAGCCTTCTACAGATTCTTCTGTATTTTCTTTATAAAACATATTTTTTTCATCATTTTTTGCAGTGAAATGTGCTTGTTCTAGAGGTGTTTCGTATGAAATAATAGCCTTCATTTTAATGCCCCCTTAATAGTTTGTTTCTATTATATCAACTCTCTTAAAAAACTTCGAAGATTATATACATAAAGATACTTCTTTTTCAAATAATAAATGTACCATCATTTGGAAAGAAGGACGATGTATGAAGAAAGTAAAGTGGACTTTATTAGGCGGCGTCGCAACGTTCGTAGTAGCGATTGTAATCTATAAACTTATCGTGTTAGCTGGTGGCTATATGATGGATGAAAAGCAGCTCGTTTTCCACTCTTCATCACGTATCGTTGACCAGAAAGGGAAAGAAATTACGAAATTATACGTAGAAAATAGAGAGCTCGTACCAATCGAGCAAATTCCGAAGTATGTGCAGCAGGCGTTTGTTGCGGTGGAAGATTCTCGTTTTTATGAGCATCAAGGGATTGATTATCCGTCTATATTCCGTGCTCTTTATAAAGATACGTTAGCTAGAGAGAAGGTAGAGGGCGGTAGTACCATTACGCAGCAACTCGCTAAAAACGTCTTTTTAACTCGTGAAAAAACATTTACGCGCAAATTGAAGGAAGTCGCAATTTCTCTTCAATTAGAGCAAAAATATACGAAGCAACAAATTCTTGAAATGTATATGAATCATATTTATTTTGGTCATGGGGCTTACGGCATTCAAGCGGCAGCAAAGTTATATTTTAATAAAAATGTAGAGGATTTAACAGTAGAAGAAGGGGCAATGCTTGCAGGTCTTCCGAAGTCGCCAAACGGATATTCACCGTATTTCTCTCCAGAGAAAAGTAAGGAGCGCCGCGATCTCGTATTGTCACTTATGCATAAACAAGGCTATCTGACTGCAGAAGAAAGTGTACGTTATCAAGGGAAAACAATTGCTCTTTATAAAAACTTAGATGAGAATGAGCTCGCATATATGCCGTATATTGATATGGTCATAGATGAAGCAGCTCGTTTATACGGGTTGTCTCATCAAGAAGTACTTCGCGGAGGATATACGTTTGTCGTACCTATGGATGAAAAGATTCAAAAGGTAGCATATAACCAGTTTCAAGATGCAAGGAATTTCCCTGGGAAAGAAGAGGGGGCGCAAGGTGCTTTCTTATTAATGGATAATCGTACGGGAGGGATTAAAGCGGCGATTGGGGGAAGAAAGTACGTCCCGAGAGGATTTAATCGTGTTTTTGCCAAAAGGCAGCCTGGATCTGTTTTAAAACCACTTATCGTTTATGCACCAGCACTAGAAACGAAAAAGTATAATCCGTATTCTTTATTAACGAACGAAAGAAATTCTTTTGAAGGGTATGAACCTCGAAATTATAATCATGAGTATTCAAAAGAAATGACGATGTATGATGCGATTTTAGAGTCGGCAAATGTACCGGCAGTTTCTTTATTAAATGAGTTAGGGGTAGAAGAAGGAAAGCAATATTTAGAAAAAGGAAATGTTCATATTGCAGATGCTGGTTTAAGTACAGCGCTTGGCGGATTGAAAAATGGCGTTTCAACATTTGATCTTGTAAAAATGTATCGTTCATTTTTAGCAAATGGAAATATTATCGAGCCGCACGTTATTGATAAAGTATTAAATAGACACGGTGCAGTCATTGGGGAATCTCCAAAAGTAGAGACAAAAATCTTCTCGAAGCAGACAGCATGGTATATGACGAAAATGTTAGAAGGAGTTGTGAAGGAAGGAACAGCGAGAGTTGGTGTATATAACGGTGCGTTAGCTGGAAAAACGGGTACAACTTCATTGCCAAATGACGATAAGGGAGCAAGAGATATGTGGTTCGTTGGTTATACACCGAACTTAGTAGGCGCTGTTTGGATTGGTTATGACCGTACGGATAAGGAGCATCAGTTGCAAGGAGAAAGTGCATCTGCGACAAAATTGTTTAAGAAAATTTTAACGAAGTCTAATGTAGAACATAAAGAGAAGTTTATGAAGCCTGAAGGTGTGGAAACAATCAGCGCTCCGATTCGGCTGCGCAAAATTGAAGATGTAAAAATGAAATTATCATTTAGCCCTTTCGGTTTATTTAAAGCAAAATTAAGCTGGACGCCACTTCCAGATAACAGAATTATGTACCGAATCTATAGAGTGGAGAACGGAATTCATACGCATGTTAGCACTGTAAATGGTGCTGGGGAATATGAGGAAAAGTTCGTTAACATATTTTCAAAACCGAGCTTTTACGTTGTACCATATAATACACAAACGAATCGTGAAGGAGAAAAGTCAAAAGTAGCTAAACCATAGTTTTTCTCTGTGTTATAATAAGAATGTTGTGAAAATAGTAAGCGTTTTTAAGAATGTTTGTGTCAATTTAATGAACAACGTACATAATATTATGCATTTTGTTTTTACAAGCTGTATAGTAAAAAAAGATAAATATCGAACGTATTCGAAGCATTGGTAAGGAAGGGAGCAAGGGTCTTGGTAAGAACTATAAATGAGACATTTTTAAAAGCATGTAGGGGGGAACGTACCGATTATGTACCAGCATGGTATATGCGTCAAGCAGGTCGTTCACAGCCGGAATATAGAAAGATTAAAGAAAAGTATTCTTTATTTGAAATTACACACAATCCAGAGTTATGTGCTTACGTTACAAAATTGCCGGTTGATCAGTATAACGTAGACGCAGCAATTCTTTATAAAGATATTATGTCACCACTACCTGCAATTGGTGTGGATGTAGAAATTAAATCAGGTATTGGCCCAGTTATTGATAACCCAATCCGTTCTTTACAAGACGTAGAAAAACTAGGGGAAATCAATCCAGAAGATGACGTACCGTACATACTAGATACAATTCGTTTATTAACGACAGAAATGTTAGACGTACCGTTAATCGGTTTTTCAGGAGCTCCATTTACATTAGCGAGCTATATGATTGAAGGCGGTCCATCTCGTAACTACCATAATACGAAAGCGTTCATGTATGCAGAGCCAAAAGCTTGGTTTGCTTTAATGGATAAACTAGCAGATATGGTTATTACATATTTAAAAGCGCAAATTAACGCAGGAGCAAAAGCAGTTCAAATTTTCGATTCTTGGGTTGGAACAGTAAATGTAGCGGATTATCGCGTATTTATTAAACCAGCAATGGAGCGTATTTTTGCAGAAGTTCGTAAGATGGGTGTTCCAATGATTATGCACGGCGTAGGAGCTGCACACTTAGTGAATGAGTGGCACGACTTACCGCTTGATGTAGTCGGCTTAGATTGGCGCTTACCGATTGAAGAAGCACGTGCACGGGGCGTTCATAAGGCGGTACAAGGTAATATGGACCCTTCATTCTTACTTGCACCATGGTCTGTTATTGAAGAACATGTAAAAGGTATTTTAGATCAAGGGATGAAACAGCCGGGTTATATCTTTAACCTAGGTCACGGTGTATTCCCAGAAGTAAATCCAGATACATTAAAACGTTTAACTACATTTATTCATGAATACTCTAAAGGGCAGTTAGCGAAGTAAAGGAGCATTGCTGTATGAAAAAGAAAATTGGTTTGCTTGTAATGGCATACGGAACGCCATATAAAGAAGAAGATATTGAACGTTACTATACACATATTCGCAGAGGAAGAAAGCCAAGTCCTGAAATGCTGGAAGATTTAACAGAGCGTTACCGTGCAATTGGTGGTATTTCTCCTTTAGCTACTATTACATTAGAGCAAGCTAAGAAGTTAGAGAAGCGTTTAAATGAAGTACAAGATGAAGTAGAGTACCATATGTATCTTGGCTTAAAACATATTGAACCGTTTATTGAAGATGCGGTGAAAGATATGCATAACGACGGAATACAAGATGCAATCGCACTTGTTCTTGCACCTCACTATTCTACGTTTAGCGTGAAATCGTACGTTGGACGAGCACAAGAAGAAGCTGAGAAACTTGGAAACTTAACAATTCACGGCATTGATAGCTGGTATAAAGAGCCGAAATTCATCCAGTACTGGGTTGATGCAGTGAAAGGTATATATAACGGTATGTCAGATGCAGAGCGTGAAAAAGCAGTATTAATCGTATCTGCACATAGCTTACCAGAGAAAATTATTGCAATGGGCGATCCATATCCAGATCAATTAAATGAAACAGCGGATTATATCGCGCGCGGAGCTGAAGTAGCAAACTATGCAGTAGGCTGGCAAAGTGCAGGAAACACACCAGATCCTTGGATTGGTCCAGATGTACAAGATTTAACGAGAGAACTAAATGAAAAGCACGGTTATACTTCATTCGTATATGCACCAGTTGGATTTGTTGCGGAACATTTAGAAGTTTTATATGACAACGACTTTGAGTGTAAAGTTGTAACGGATGAAATTGGTGCAAAATATTATCGTCCAGAAATGCCAAATGCATCGGAGGCATTTATTGATTGTTTAACAGATGTTGTATTAAAGAAAAAAGAATCTGTACTGTAAGAAGAAAGGAGGAGCCTGCTTGAGGAAAAAAGTTGTGATCGTCGGCGGAGGCATCACTGGATTAACAGCAATGTATAACTTACAAAAAAATATTCATGAAAAAAACTTGCCGATTGATACATTACTTATAGAAGCATCGGGTAAACTTGGCGGAAAAATTCAAACCGTTCGAAAAGATGGATTTACAATTGAGCGCGGACCAGATTCTTTCTTAGCACGAAAAGAAAGTGCAGCTAGATTAGTGAAAGAATTAGGTCTTGGCGATGAACTTGTAAATAATCAAGCCGGTCAATCATTTATCCTTGTAAACAATCGGTTACATAAAATGCCGAATGGATCAATGATGGGAATTCCAACGCAAATTACGCCGTTTCTATTTTCCGGGCTGTTCTCCCCAATTGGTAAACTAAGAGCTGGCTTTGATCTATTAATGCCGAGGTCAAAGCCAGTATCTGACCAATCACTCGGACAATTTTTCAGACATCGTCTTGGAAACGAAGTGGTTGAAAACTTAATAGAGCCGTTACTATCGGGTATTTATGCAGGGGATATTGATGAAATGAGCTTAATGTCAACATTCCCGCAAATGTATCAAATTGAGCAGAAACATCGCAGTATTTCACTCGGTATGCGTACGCTCGCTCCGAAAGAAGAGAAAGCTGAACCGAAAAAGGGAATGTTCCAAACAGTGAAAACAGGTTTAGAATCTATCGTAAAATCTCTCGAAGCAAAGATGCATGAAGGTACGATAATAAAGGGAACTCGCATTGAAAAAGTTGCGAAACAGGGTGATGGTTATACGATTACTCTTAGTAACGGAAAAGAAATAGAAGCGGACGCCATCGTAGTGGCAACTTCGCATAAAGTATTGCCGTCCATGTTTGCTCAGTACAAGCAGTTTCGTTTCTTCCGTAATATTCCATCCACATCCGTTGCGAATGTGGCACTTGCTTTCCAAAAGTCTGCAATCCAGCGCGATATTAATGGTACAGGATTTGTCGTATCACGAAATAGCGATTACACCATTACAGCATGTACGTGGACGCATAAAAAATGGCCACATACAACGCCAGAAGGAAAAACACTCCTTCGCTGTTACGTTGGACGTGCTGGTGATGAAGCGGTTGTAGAACAAACTGAAGAAGAACTCGTTCAGCTCGTACTAGAAGATTTAAGGAAGACGATGGATATTACAGAGGATCCAGAGTTTACAATCGTAAGTCGCTGGAAAGAAGCGATGCCTCAATATACAGTGGGCCATAACGAGCGAATGAAAAAGCTCACAACATTTATGGAGAAAGAGTTGCCAGGTATATACTTGGCAGGTAGCTCCTATGCTGGTGCTGGACTTCCAGACTGTATGAATCAAGGTGAGGAAGCTGCAAAGCGTGTATTATCTCATTTGGAGAAAGTAATAGATGCTGAATTAATCGCACAATAAATTATAAGAAACGCCTTCAATCATATTGAAGGCGTTTCGTTTATTATATAAAATACTTATTCGCCAATAAACATATATAAGTTATTTGGCTTTATAACAGCATCTCCTGCATAAATAACCCAATCTGTTAAGTTATCAAAATCTAAATGATAACTATTTCCTTCACTCATATCTTCTATAAAATATGGTTCATTGATGAGTATTCCTTGAATCAGGTCTTCTGTAATATGTTGCATTTCAAACCACATATGTTCGCTTTTACCCTCTTCATAGGAAACACCAAACTTAGCGAGAAAACGAAACTCTTCATTGGATTTTTCAATTTGAAAAATGTTGCTGAAATACCCGAAAGTATTTTTCGCATTATAAGCCATACGATCGGTTTCACTATTTGTTTTATAGAACATGAGCCCTGTAGCTTCCTCGTTTTCTTTGAAAAAACTTTCAATATATTCTTCTGAAGTATTAAATTTGAATAAGAGAACGGATGGAGATTGATGGTATTCATCTCGGGCATCCATTCCGCCTAAGAATGTATTTTGTGCATCTATTGGCTGTAATTTCACTTCTTCATCCTCGATTGAAGATAATTGGTCCATACTCGTTTTATGCCCTATATAAGATAATCCTTTCTCCCACGGAACAGCGACTGTATGTATAGAACCTTGCTGACTATGCGCGATAACGATAGGCTCATTCATAGGGACTTGTCCATTCTCAACGGCATTATTAGCAAATGTTTGAAAGAGATCGCCAATGCCGTAGTAGGAAGAAATGCGATTTGGAATAATTAACTCTATTTCAGTTACGCCCGCTCTTAAAAGGCCGTGTGTATGAAACCAATATTGCGTAGGCTCGCCTTCTTTATCGTCTTCATAAACGGAATGAATAACGTATAAGTCAGGAATGTCAGGTAATAATTCATTTTCAACGTGATATTCAATATAGTTTCTAGATATCACTTTCATTGCTGCACTTGAATCGATTACAAATAACAAATCTGGGGCGAGGTTCCATAAAAATTGTATTTGCTGGAAAAAGCAGTCGAGTACATCGCCTACAAATAGCGTACGAGTGAAAATTTCAGTACCGAAAGCCGCATCTTCAAAATTACGATCTACAATTGTAGAATCTTGTCTATTGTACATTTTATATTCTTCTGGGTCATTCGCCTCATCAATATGCAGTTCATACGGTATGATTGTTTCATCCATATGTAACTCAACAATAAGGCTTGTCTCATCACTATAAACAATTTTTAACTCATCAACTTTAGTAGCGATATTTTCTAGCCGTTGTTTTAACTGCTCAATTGTAATTCTAGTTGGTATAACAGCAATCATATCTGAAAAATGACGTTCTAATGTTCCATTCATAGCTGCGCGGTATGTTTCTGTTTGCACTTCCATCCAATCACTCCTATTCAAATGAATCCATTTTACATGCCAATCAAATGTCGATATTTTCTGTTTTCTCTCTCTAACATTATAGAGTGCATTTGTAGAAGGTGTAAAATTATTATTTTGTATTATAGTTTGAAAGCTTGTAAATTAAATAAATCTTTTGTAAAATTTGTCGAAAAATAGTTCTATATAACGAATCATTTGTTATGATAGAAATGCTGAGAAAATATGAAATAGGGAGAGGAAAATGGCTGTGAAGAAATTGTTAAGTGTCTTTTTATCATTCTTGCTATTGCTTTCATTTACTGGAACTTTAGCGCAAGCAGAAGAAACTGCTTCTATGTCAGTAGAAAAAGCAATTCAAGTATTTAAGCAGCAAGGGAAAACGAAGGGGATTGTGGAAGGATATATTGTCGGATATACGCAAAGTTCTTCTAAATATACGAAGGATCCAGCTAAGTTTGATGATACAAACGTAGCAATTGCAGATTCGCCAAACGAAACGAATCCAGACAAAATCATGCCCGTTCAGTTGCCAAAAGGTGATGTGAGAACGGCAGTGAATGTAAAAGATCACCCTGAAAATATCGGGAAGAAAGTTAGTTTGACTGGGACTCTTGAATTATATTTTAGTAACCCAGGTTTAAAATCAGTAACAGCTTATAAGTTTCAAGGTGAAGGACAAAACCGTGTTAGCGATGTAGTAGCTTCACCGAACGGTGGAGAAGTTGCTAAAGGAACAGCGGTAACATTAACGACGAATACAGAAGGTGCAACGATTTACTATACGTTAGATGGCTCTAATCCTACTAATAAAAGTGTTCTTTATAATGGACAAATTATAGTGAATGAAAATAGTGTAGTGAAAGCAATCGCAGAAAAAGAAGGACTTACTTCTTCAGCAATTTCGACATTTTCATTTATTATCGTAAATAATGAACCAGTTCGTATTCATGACATTCAAGGAAAATCACATATGTCTCCTTACAACGGGAAGAAAGTAAACAATGTGGAAGGCGTTGTCACAGCGCTTGATAAAAACGGCTTTTATATAGAAGACAATCAGCCAGATAATGATCCAGCTACTTCAGAAGGTATGTACGTATATAAAAAAGATGCGAATGTAGCAGTAGGAGATCTTATTCAAGTTGATGGAGTAGTAGAAGAATATGTTGGACCAGGATATGCAGAGCGATTTGAAACAGACTTAACGACGACAGAAATTAAGGCGAGTCGCGTTGCTGTAATCGCAAAAGATCAATCTTTGCCAGCACCGATTGTACTTGGGGAAAACGGTGTGAAAATCCCGGACCAGATTATTGATAATGATGCATTCGGTTTATTTGATCCAAATGAAGATGCAATCGACTTTTATGAAAGTATAGAAGGCATGCGTGTTACGATGCCAACACCAAAAATTATTGCACCTCAGAAAAATGGAAATTTATATGTAACAGTAAAAAATGGTGGAGATAAAATAGTAACACAATATGGCACACCTCTATTAGATGAAAACCAATTAAACCCAGAGCGTCTTTCTGTAAAAGTACCTCGCGATTATGTAGCAAAAGTAGGAGAACTTTCACTGGAGATATAACAGGGGTAGTAGGATATGATTACGGTTCTTTCCGTATTTCGCCAATAACAGAACTGCCAGCTGTAGTGGATGGTGGATTTAAGCAAGTAGGCGCAAATATTCAGCCACGTCTTGATAAGTTAACGGTTGCTACATATAACATTGAAAACTTCTCAGCGAATAAAAAAGAAACAACAGATGAAAAGGTAAAAGCGTTAGCGTATTCTATTAAATACAACTTAAAAATGCCAGATATTATCGGTGTAGAGGAAATGCAAGATAATAACGGATCAATTAATGACGGTACAACAGATGCGTCATTAAGCGCAAAACGTATCATTGATGCAGTGCTAGAAATTCGTGGACCGAAGTATGAGTATGTAGAAATCGCTCCAAACAATAATCAAGACGGAGGAGCACCAGGAGCGAATATTCGCGTCGGCTTCTTCTACAATCCATCACGCGTGAAATTAGCGACGGTACCAAAGTTACTTGATAAAAATGTTGTTCGTATTGGAGACGAAAATCCATTATTTGAAAGTACACGTAAACCGTTAGCGGTAGAATTTACGTTCCAAGGACAAAACATTGTTGTCGTTGCAAATCACTTAAACTCAAAACTAGGAGATGCAACGCCATTTGGAAAAGTGCAGCCGCTCGTATTAAAAAGTGAAGACAAACGAATTCAGTTAGCACAAGAAGTAAATCATTTCGTGCAAGGAATTCAGAAAAAGAATACGAATGCACCAGTTGTCGTGTTAGGTGATATGAACGATTTCGAATTCTCTAAACCACTAAAAACACTAGAGGGAACAATCTTAAAAGATATGTTAAACACAGTGCCAAAAGAGAATCGTTACACGTACATTCACGAAGGAAATGCACAAGTGTTAGATCATATTTTAGTAACAAATAATATCGCACCACACACAATTGTAGATCCAGTGCACTTAAACTCAAATATAATGAAAGAGCACGGACGTGTAAGCGACCATGACCCAGTACTTGCTCAAATTGATTTGAAGAAAGCTTCTTAAAGAAAGGAACGCTTAGGTGACTAAGCGTTCTTTTTTTGCATCTTTATAGAATAGTATAAAGAGATGATTCCTTTTTTTGTAATCTAATGATAAAATTGATTGAATATTTAGTTTTTAAAAAGGAGGACAACAATGCAGTTACAAATAAATGGAAAGGTAATGAATCAGTTTGCAATTTTTTTTAGTACGATCGTCATGCTTCAGTTTGTAGCTGATATAACAGGACTTATAAGCAATCTAGATATTACGTATAACTTAATACATACAGCAGCTTCTTATATAACATTTAGTTTGGCGGTTATTTTCACTTTAATAGGTGCAAGAAGAGAATTAAGTAAATATGCAATTGTTTCATTATGTTTAGTAGTAGCGATTAAAGCGATTTATTTTGTAGCGGTTGTTATTTTATGGGGATTGGCAGGTACACCGTAAGTGAATAGTAAATAAAACCCTAATTTCCAATATAGTAAGGAAATTAGGGTTTTATTATACTTGAAACGCCTTTCTACACCGCTCTCTTTTTTGCAACCTTCTTCTATATTTTTTTCTATCACGTTTTACTCCTTGTATATACATGATTAAGCTAACGAGGAGGAAGAAGGCACATTGTATTGTCAAAATATATGGTGACATGCCATGCAGCGGCTGCCTTGGATCATATAAATGAATAGGCGCTCCACCTATTGTAGGGAGTACCGTATTTAGCAGGACGTAAGGAATAGAGGTAGTTGCAAATGGAAATAGAAGCGCCATATAGTCCTTTTGGGACCATGCAGATGCAGCAAGTCCTAAAAGAGCCATCAGACCTGCAAATAAAAAATTAATTCCGATATATACAGCAATGTAAGTGATGGGAGAAGTTTCATATAAGTTTGCGAACATCCCGTTATCATTTATAATGCCTGAACCAGCCGTTGGTACTCCGTCTGGAATGGTTAATTTGCAAAATAATAACGATAAGATGAATGGAAATGTATAAAGAAGTCCGCCGCAAAAAAATGTAACGATATATTTCGTTACTGAATAAGAAAATAAAGAAATTTCTTTACTGACAAACGGTTTAAAACCATCGGACTTATCCGAGTTATAACTTGTACTAAAGGGAAGACTTGCAATAACTGGCATTAATAATAAATAAACATCCATTTCATTTCCACGAAATCCAATCCATTTAATATCCGTCGATATAGGTCCATTCGCAGCGTCTCCTAAATAACGAATTACATAATAATAATGATAAATACAAATAAGAACAAATCCACTAAACATAATAATTAAAGAAACACGATTACAAAAAGCTTGCTTTATATTTAAACGAAGTGCACGCATCATGACTGAAAAAGCCTCCACTGTTTTGATAAACTTGTCTATTTTCTATATTACTATTAATTGTAAAGATTTTCTTGTTTTTTTATTTGATTATTTGAAAAAGAGGAAATTTGTTGTTGGTAAGTAAGGTTTAGCTGAAATTAATTTTTCTAAAATATGGTTGACAATTAAGTATTACATTTGTAATCTTAATTATAGATTACAAATGTAATACTTAGGAGTGAAACATACGATGACAAATCAATTACCTAAAATATCTGAAGCGGAATTAGAAATTATGAAAGTACTTTGGTCGAGTTCTCCGCAAACAGCGAATGAAATTATAGAAGAACTGGAAGATGCAATGGACTGGAAACCGAAAACAATCCGCACATTAATTAATCGATTAGTGCAAAAGGAAGCCGTTTCTTACCATCAAGATAAAGGGCGTATGTACGCTTATTACCCGTTAGTATCACAACATAATTATTTGCAAGTGGAAACGAAATCTTTACTAAAACGTTTTTGCGGTGCAGCGTTTAAGCCATTACTTGTTAATTTCTTAAAAGAGGAGAAATTATCTTCAGAAGATATTAATGAATTAAAACGCATTTTAGATGAGAAGACAGAGGAGAATAAGAGGAAGGATCGATAAAAATGATAAACACGCTTATAAATGTATACCTTCCTCATTTTTTTGATTGGCTTATAGAAACGTCACTTATGGCTAGCATATTAGTCGGATTTATTTTATGTATAAAAGTTCTATTTAGAAATAAATTATCCCCCCGGTGGCAATATATGCTGTGGATCGTATTAATGATAAGACTCCTTTTACCGTGGTCGCCAGATAGCTCTTATAGCATTTACTCATTACTTTCTTATAGTTCTAGCGTATCGGAAGTTATTCCAAAAAATATGCCGGCTACTGAGAATATAGTGAACATAGAAAGTGACCGAAAAGTGGAATTGGAATCAAATTCTAAAATGGTGACAAAAACTAGCGAACCGGAAGTAAAAGTCAGTTCGGAAAAACAGACTACATTTTCTTTATACAAACTTGCTTTGTATGTGTGGCTAGCTGGGGTAATCATATTAGCAGCCATCACGTTTCTTACAAATAGACGTTTATATTCTTACATAAAGAAACAACCGGATATTACGGACGAACAGGTCACTACAGTGTTTAATCGCTGTAAGCAGTCTATGAAAATGAAGAAGGCAGTTTCGTTACGTCTAGCGGGAAAGATTGCGAGCCCAACTGTGTTTAGTTTCTTTCGTCCGAAAGTATTACTATCAAAAAAACATATGAAAGTATTAAATAAACAACAATTACAATATGTCTTTTACCATGAGTTAGCTCATATTAAGAGAAACGATGTAGCTGTAAATTGGATTATGTACAGTTTAATCCTATTAAATTGGTTCAATCCGATTCTTTGGTACGCCTATTTTTGTATGCGAGAAGATCAAGAATTAGCCTGTGATGCATATGCACTTACTTTTATAGATAAAGAGGAGCAAATTGCATACGGACATACAATTATTACCCTTCTACAACACTATTCCTATCAAGTACCAAGCCTAGCAAATTTAAGTAGAAATAAACGAACACTAAAAAGGAGAATCATTATGATTAAAAAATTCCAAAAGAAATCGTATCGTCTTTCTTTACTTGGGATTATTGCTATAGCTGCTATAGCATCCCTTTCTTTATTCAACGCACGTACAACGGAAGGAAAAGAAAAGCAAGAGGATAAAGTAGAGCAATCAAAGGATGCTTTCCAAAATGCTGTAGATACATTATTTGGTACAGAGGAAAAGGCGAGAAAAGAGTGGGGAATGTCAAACTGGCAATATGAAAACCGAACAGCCTTTTTATATCATGCTGAAAAAGCTTTAACAAAGGAAGAGTTTGAGAATTATGTGCAGTTATATAAAGAGGTATTACAGATCGAGAAAAAAGGATTAGTTAGATTAAACTTACCCAAAAATTTCCAAGGGGATATAAAAGAGGTGAAAGAAGAGCGCTTAAGTACAGAAAATCGTGAAAAATTAAAAGAAATTCGTAATAAAACAACTCCTTATGAGGATAAGGTAGGGAAGTATTTAACATATACAGTTGAAGAAGTGCAGCAACATGTTGATTTCCAAATTAAGAGGCCAACTTATACAATTAAAGGATATACCCAAAAAGACGAAAGGGTGAATTATTATCTTAAGATAAAGCCGGAATTCACTATTGAATTAGAATATACGAACGGAAAAGGAAATTATACAATTTCTCAATCGCAAGTTTTTGGGGAAAGCAAAGACCCATTTAGCCACCAGTTTGTAGTGCCTGAAAATATAGAACAGTACGAACTAGAAGGGAATCAAATATTCTATGCTACTCATCACTCGGATAGTAATTTACAAGGTATGAAGATGATTGTTCCAGCAAAAGGGAAAAATAGTGCATACCAAATCGTTATTATTAATCATAGTTTAGAGAACCAAGGAGAAGCAGTATTCGATAAGAATGTAAATAAAGAAGAATTAGAGAAAATTATGCTTTCTATGTTGAAATAGCAAAAAGGTGTTCTTAAGATGTATATCTCTAGAACATCTTTTCCTTTTCTCTTTTCTTCTGATAAACTATGGAAAGTATGATATAACTTGACTGAAATCTTTTATACTGGAAATAATAAAAAGAGAACTTGTATAGAATGTAAGCGTGTGGTAATATCAAAGATGTACTGATTGACTATATTATCCAATTGGTCATTTTTGGAGGTGAAGATGTGGCGATAGATCGAAAACGTTCTATTATTGAAGCTGCAACAAAGTCTTTTTCAGCGTTCGGTTATAAAGCAACAACGATGGATCAAGTAGCGAAGTTAGCGAATGTAGGAAAAGGAACGATTTATACTTTTTTCAAAAATAAAGAAGAGCTATTTGGCGAAATTATTTCTAATTTAATTACAGAAATGAAGCAAGTTGCAGAAAGTGCAATTCGTTCAGATGTTTCATTTTTTGAAAATGTACATAGAGCATTATATAGCATCTTGGAATTTAGAAAAGAACATCAGCTCATGATTAAATTAATTCAAGAAGAGCGCGATATGGGAACGAAAGAAGTACAAGAAGTTATGCAGCAAGTTGATGTGGAAATCGTTTCTGTTATTCAATCGTATTTAAAGATTGCGATTGAAAAAGGTGAAATTAGCAAATGTGATCCAGAAATTACAGCATTTATTATGCTTCGTCTATATGTATCGCTTATTTTTGATTGGGAAAAAAATCATGAACCGCTAGAAAAAGAAAAAATTGCAGAGTTATTTGAACTGTATTTACTAAAAGG
The DNA here is from genome assembly GCF_022663635.1 of Bacillus cereus group sp. BfR-BA-01356. Lineage (NCBI taxonomy): Bacteria > Bacillati > Bacillota > Bacilli > Caryophanales > Bacillaceae > Bacillus > Bacillus cereus group sp. BfR-BA-01356. Next base: position 51,709 of record NZ_JAKUFX010000011.1, read on the forward strand.
ATTGTCAAACTAAGATAATCCTTTTAATTTTATAAAAAAATGACCGAATGGACAATGTGGTCATATATTTAAGTTAAGGGGGGATATAGAAAAAATATAATCATAATGAGAAAAAGTTGCATAGTAATAAATTCGGGAATAAGGCATATGTATGAACAAGTATAGCCTTTTTGTTTGGGTAAAAATGACTATATGAACATTTTGGTCATTTTATAAAAGGGGGAGAAATTATGAAAGGGAATCAGTTACTTCGGAAAGAGTTCACGGAAATTATAAAAAGTAAAAAAATATTAATTCCAATTATTGCGGTCTTATTCGTACCGATTTTATATGCAGGGATGTTTTTGTGGGCCTTTTGGGATCCGTATAAACAGTTAGATGACTTACCAGTTGCAGTAGTCAATTTAGATAAAGGCGCAGTATTTGATGGGAAACCAATTGAGGTCGGAAAAGGGCTCGTTGATAATTTAAAAGATAATAAAAGTTTTAAATGGGAGTTCGTAAGTGAAAAAGAAGCAAAGAAAGGAATGGAAGGTAGAAAGTATTACATGTTAGTGCGCATTCCAGATGACTTCTCAAGTAACGCTACAACGTTACTAAAAGACAATCCAAAGCCATTAAACTTAGAGTACATTCCAAACGAAAGTTTAAACTTCTTATCTTCACAAATTGGAGGAACAGCCATTGAAAAGATTAAAACTGAAGTATCAAGCACGTTAACGAAAACATATGCAGAGAAAATGTTTGATTCCATTCAAGACGTCTCAAAAGGATTAGCAGATGGGGCGGAAGGAGCAAGTAAACTACACGACGGATCAAGTGAGCTGCATGATGGTTCAAGTAAAGTGACGGATGGCCTTCATACACTTCAAGGGAAGTCTGGGGAGATGAAGGATGGAGTAGGGAAACTAGCAGATGGATCTAATAAGTTAGTAGATGGATCAGGCAAAGTAACAGATGGTTTAAATACGCTAAATAACAAAACCGGTGAAATGCAGATAGGTATTGGGAAATTAGTAGATGGATCAGGCAAAGTAACAGATGGTTTACATGTATTAAATAGCAATGCAGGTATTGGGAAACTAGTAGATGGATCAGGCAAAGTAACAGATGGTTTACATGCATTAAATAGTAATACAGGTATAGGGAAATTAGTAGACGGCTCGGGCAAAGTAACAGACGGTTTAAATACGTTAAATAGCAAAACAGGTGAATTACGTGATGGATCTGAGAAAGTGACCGGTGGTTTGAACCAATTAGTAAGTAAATCCGGTGAATTAAAAACAGGAACAACTGATCTATCAAATGGTATAGGAGAACTTGTTGAAGGACAAAATCAATTAGAAAAAGGGTCTCAAGGAATTCAAAAGGGATTACAAGATTTAAATAGTAACGTACAAAAGTCTGCTGCAGGCTTAGAGGAAATACAGTCGAAAATTCCTTCTATATTGAATACAGTAAATGAGAAAATAGATGCGGCTGGGGCGAATGTAAATCAGTTAAATGAACTTACGCAATCAACAGCAGGAGATGCAAAAAATGCAGCGCAAGAGGTAGTAAATTTACAAAAGCAAATTGAAAGTTTACCAAAAGAATATCAAGAGCAGTTACAACCATTCATAGCAAGTGCTGTAAAAAGTACAGGGACAGTTCAGCAAAAAGCTACCGGAGTAGCAGGTGGAACAAATAAATTAAATGAAGAAGTAAAACAAGTAAAAGGCGAAATACATCAAACAACAAATGGACTGCAAAACAAATTACCAAATCCAGAAGGGATGAAAATTCTAGCAGGTGGTATTCAGAAACTAACGAATGCACAAAATGAATTTGTTAGTAAGTTTCATGGATTTGGTGAGGGGTTAGATAATGCAAAAATAGGTGCCGATAAATTAAAAGATGGATCAGTTCAATTAATTGATGGCGTAACGCAATTACAAAGCGGCTCTGGAAAAGTGACAGCAGGATTAGGTCAATTATCTGCAGGAGTAAATCAATTAGCAGATGGGTCTGGTCAAGTAACAGGTGGTTTAGGAACATTATCTGTAGGAGTATCCAAATTAGCAGATGGATCTGGTCAAGTAACAGGCGGTTTAGGAACATTATCTGTAGGAGTATCCAAATTAGCAGATGGGTCTGGTCAAGTAACAGGTGGTTTAGGAACATTATCTGTAGGGGCAAACCAAATGGCAGGTGGCGTAAATCAATTAGCAGATGGCTCAAATCAAGTAACAACAGGTCTGGGCGATCTAAATGGTGGTCTAAATAAAATGTCAACAGGCTCAACCCAGCTAATCGATGGAGTAAATAAACTAGCAGACGGATCAGGCAAAGTAACAGATGGCCTCGTAAAAGTAAACGACGGTTCAGGTGAACTTGCTGAGAAGCTTGGCGAAGGGGCAGAGAAAACTGGTGAAGTAAAAGGAACTGATAAAACGTACGATATGTTTGCAAGTCCTGTAAAAGTGAAGACAGAGAAAATGGCGGAAGTTCCTAACTACGGAACTGGATTTACGCCGTATTTCTTATCACTCGGTTTATTCGTTGGGGCATTATTATTATCGATCGTATACCCATTACGCGATACAGTCGGCGTTCCAAAATCAGGGTTTAGTTGGTTTATTAGTAAGTTCGGCGTATTACTATCAGTCGGTATTATTCAAGCTGTAGTAGCAGATGTTATATTACTGTTCGGATTAGGTGTAGAAGTACAAAGTATTCCGTATTTCATACTCTTTAGCATCGTTACAAGCTTAGCGTTTATCGCATTAATTCAATGTTTAGTAACAGCATTTGGTGATGCAGGACGTTTCATCGCCATCATCACATTAATTATTCAGCTTACAACGAGTGCCGGAACATTCCCACTAGAATTGATTCCGAAGTTTTTACAACCATTCAATGCTTGGTTACCGATGACATACTCTGTATCTGGATTGAAGGCAGTCGTATCAAGCGGAGACTTTAACTTCATGTGGCAAAACATTGGAATGCTTATGATCTTCATCGTTGTATTATCACTTGGAACAATCGCTTCATTAACTTGGATGCATAAACGACAATTTAGAAATATTGCTGAAAATCAATCGGTTGAAGCGTAAATAAGGAACATAAAAAAGGTACCGAAATGGTGCCTTTTTTATTGGTCTTTTTTTATCACGCTATTTGTGGGCAGTAAGGCTCCCACCTCAAAATTTGGTTAGAGAAAAGAAGTTAGGTGGGAGATAGACTGCCAATAAACGCCTGATTAGTGTGGGCTAATAATCAGTGAGGCTGAACAAAACACCTACTGATTAAAGTTTCACTTTATAGGCTGAGAAATTTCATTTGTTTTTCTATTTTTACGGAAGAAGTATATAGCAATACTTATAAGGATAATTGTAGCTACAATCCAAACAAATGGACCATATTTTTCAGCAAAAGTATATAGTTTCATGTTGCTGGAAATGTCCTCTTTTGTTTTTCCTATTAGAATTTCAGAGCCACTATAACCTTCAAGTGTATCTCCTTTTTTTATGCCAAAAATAAGAACGTCTGATTTGTTTTCTATTCCGGTGTATCGGTATCCTTTACCTTTAATTGTTAATTGGGTATCATCCTTTTTTAGTGAATAGTCTTCGGCAGAAATATCTTTGCCTGACAGTGTAATTGGTTCCATTGAGAAGCGGATTTCTTTTAATGCAGGAAGAGTCTCATTGTTTAGTAAGAGTTGCTTTGCAATATGCTGCTCAGTATTAATGTTTATCCAATTTGCTTTTCGTCGTTTATATGTATTAATTTCAAGGAGTGCGAATTCTTTATTTTGAAGTTTTTCCTCTGTAATAGGTTGCGCGGTAGTTAATGTTCCTTTTAATAAAATCACACCGTCTTTTGCAGATTGAAAGGAAGTGGTTTCCTTTGTTTTCTTTAATGTATTGATAGTCCCTTTATAATCCTTTTTTCCTAAAAGAACAGCTCCTGTATGTACGGTTAAAATAAGATATAGGATGCTGAATACGATAATAGCTTTTTTCACTATTTCCCCTCCAAAGTATGTATAATTAAATTATAACATAATTTACCATAATGAATTTATTAATTTGAATAAAAAGTTACAGACGTAAAAGTAATAAATACATTAAGATAAGTGTAGATGAGAGGAGTAAAAATGAAAAAGAAATACAGTTGTAAGAAAGTTGTACAACTGTACTTAAAGTGGATAAAATATTTTCTTCATAATGTAATGGTTGTTTTGTATCCCTTTTTCTCCTTAATTTCATCATATTTCATGTATAGCTAAATAAAAGGACAGGAATTACAACAATTTACAGAGAAACATAGAGTAGAGGGGCTGGTATGATGAAAGGAAATCTTACTTATTATTTTATCTTAAATCCGCTAATCATCTTTCTTGTTTACGCCCTTTCACCTATCTTGTTTCATAAAGAAAAATATATAAATATGAAAGATGCACTAGGAATACTTGTAGTTTACTATGTGCTAATTAGTGGGTATTACTTTATGGATGTTATTAGTAAAAGAATGAAGAAAAACGGTAAAGACAAATAAAGAGTTTTAGTACATAAAAATCGATGGAGGACAACAAAATGACTGAAAGTGAAATGAAATTTAGGGATACGACCATTCGTAACTTTTTTGATAAAGAGGACCGTCTAAAATCGATTCCAGGTCAAAAGAAGAAAAAAACTAGTATTGTTAGAGCATTTAATCAGCAAATTAAATCCAGAAAATCAGTATACGGAAAAAGAAATGAATACATTCATAAAACAATATTATGATGATTTTTGTACAATTAGACGTGAATTTATTGTACAGGGGTTTATGAATAGAGAGGATAATATGTACTGTATAAACGGGAGAGAAGTTTGGAAGAAGTGGGAGGAGTTAAAATAATGAATCAGCGAGGGGATCCCCGCTGATTATAAGCCTGTGCTAGTCTTGCTGTTTCTTTGTAGTAAGTCTATGAACGCTTCAACATTCGAACTTGTAATGTATCCAAGCGTTATATATTCATCTTCATAGTAAAATATTATTTTTTTGTCAAAGATTCTTCTCTTCGTTTCTATGGATAGAATTTCTTCATAATCAAATTCGGCAATGAATGTATTTTTATATTGGCTAAAAAAGAGAAGTCTTTGATTAGTAGCAAGTAACATGCCAGGATACGGGACTTTATGCGTAATCGTATAGCTAGTAAGTGAACATTTTAAAGTAGATAAAATTTTTTCTTCTTTATGTAATAGTTGTTTTGCAGATGTTAAGATTGGATTCATTGTATACATTCCTTTTATTTTAATATATGAATATTTTATCAAGAGTAAAAAGATTCTCAATATGTAATATTGCATATTGGCCGTTTTATAGTTGTAATATTATTTTTAAAAAGAAAAAGTACGAGGTGATTCAATGATACGGTTAGTAAAAGAGACTGATGCAGAAGCAATTATGAATATTAGAAAAGAAATTATATTATCGGAAACTACTACAAAATTTTTCATAGTATCCCCAAAGAAGTTACCGAATGATATGAATGCAGAAAGAGAAAAGATACGGAAAAGTAATGAGAAAGGTAATCTTTATATCGTGTATGAAGTAGATGGGAAGGTAGTTGGCTTTTTAATTTTCAACCGATATGAACTAGAACGGTTACAACACGCAGGCACAATGGGAATGGGGATTAAAGAGGCGTATTGTAATCAAGGCATAGGCACGAAATTAATTGAATTTCTTATTAGATGGGCGAAAGGGCAGAAAGGTTTAGAAAAAATTTGTTTAGGTGTAGTTTCTGTTAATGATCGGGTAATTAAAGTGTACAAACGTATGGGCTTTGTAGAAGAAGGTAGACAACGAAAGCAAATTAAATATGAAGATGGATCATATGGAGATGACGTATTGATGGGGTTTTATATTGAATAAAAAAGAGAAGTATTCTATTGATAGAAAGTGGGAATTTATGAGTAATTGTATAGGCGGTACATATTTTAGTGAAGAGACTGCCAATATTGGCAGTCTCTTTTTAGTGAAAATGTTAAAATTTAGCGAATCTTAAGTTCCAATCTTTCTTTCTGACGAAGATGATGAGCAAAATGCATAGAAATAAGTTGAAACCATTCTATTGCATTTAAGTAACCAAGCCCAGGATGTTCGACTTTACAATCACTTGGAATAGAAGAAAGTGTTAGCTCTGTATTTTTTACAATTGTAATTAATTCTAGAAATTGTTTCTGCATTTCTTCTTTGGTGGCTGGATTTTCAGGTGTATATCCAGGATGATTTGGTACTTTAATTTGTATATTTGGGAAAGCACCAAGTTTATATACTTTTTCACCCATCTCTGTTTTTATGTTAGTTATTGATGGTGTTTCTATTTTACATTTTGTGATTGCATTTAACTGCATGTATGTGGAGGCAATTAAATGATTATACATTTGACCAAGAGACCATTCCTCACTAGAAGGCTTCATCCTAAATTGCTCTATAGAGTACTTTTCTAATTCCTCTATGTAATACGTTGCTAACTCCTCAAATTTCTTCATAGTGTTAACTCCTTTTTATAAAAATGTATTTGTTAATACCTAATATAAAGGATGGCTACTGACAACATTATGTCAGTAGTGAAATTAAAGTTTTAACATTTTTTTTGCTTCATCACGAATTTTCTCAGAAAGAATTTTTGGCTCAAGTACTTTCACTTGGCTTCCCCAGCTCAATACCCACTGAAATACTTCGTCTATGTTTCTTGATTTCAAAAAAACGTGAAAACTGCTATCTCTATGCTCGTATGAATCTATAAAAAAGTAGCGGGATTCAATAATCTTATGCGCAATATGTGATGGAAATAGTAAATGAACCGTAACAGTCCGATTGCTTTCAGGTTTATAGTTTTGTAAAGAAAAGTCTTTTGGCTTTGTAAAGAATTCTTGTTCTTGCTGTAACGTATCCATACGATCTAAACGAAAATTGCGTATTTGTTTTCGAAGTAAGCAATGTGCAACGATGTACCAAATTCCCGAAATATTGACTAAGCCGTAAGGATGGACGGTCCGCTGCATTTTTGTATTTTCCCTCGGTTTACGATAAGAAAAAGAGACAGCTTGTTCTTTTTGTATAGATTCTTGCAACAGAATCAGTTGGTTTTCAAGTTTTTTTTGTTCAGGTTGTTGCTGCGAAAATATAGGAGAAAGAAAACGAAAAGTTCCTCGTAATTCCCGGGCTTTCTTTTGTTGATCAGCAGGGAGAACAATTTCAAGTTTCTCTTTTGCTGATCGTGCATGTACAGAAAAAGAAGAAGTGAAAGTTTTCTCGATATAATCACCGCCTAATAAAAGAGTAACAGCCTCTTCAGGCGTAAGCTGAATGGGTGGTAAGAAATAACCATCCATTAATGAATAGCCGTAGCCAGGCATTGAATAAATAGGAACACCCGATTCGTTAAGTGCATCCATATCTCGATAAATAGTTCTTATACTAGTTTCGAATTTTTTAGCCAAGCTTTGTGCTGTAACAGTTTGTCTTCTTTGTAATTCAATTAATATAGCTAATAAACGATCTGTCCGATTCATGGAATATCACCTTCAAATTTTTATAAATATACCTACTGTAAACTTCTAAAAGCAGTATAAATTCCCCTGCATTAACAGACTTTTCCCTATGTATAATATTAATATAGTAAAATCATAACAACCGATATTGCAGTTTCCAATAATATACTATATAATCAATTTAAGAAAACGTTTTCATGCAAAGGGGGAGAATTTCGTGTCGACTATAGAGGACGTGGCGAAATTAGCGGGGTTATCAAGGACAACGGTTTCTAGGGTGATTAATAATCATCCATATGTTTCAGATGAGAAGAAAAAAAGGGTTCAATTAGCAATGAAGCATTTAGGCTTCGTTCCTAATTCTGCGGCGAGAAGGCTTCGTAAACAAAAAACGGAAACAATTGCGGTGCTAGTTCCAAGGATTACAAATCCTTTCTTCAGTAGATTTATCGAAGCAATCGAGATTGCTGCTTCTGAACATAAATATAAACTGATTATTTGTCAAACAAGATATTTACCGGAAAAAGAGATGGAGTATTTACAATTATTATCTACGAAGCAAGTAGATGGGATTATTTTATGTTCACTAGAAAATCCGTGGGAAGATGTAGAGCCATACTTACAGCACGGTCCAATCGTGTTGTGTAATGAATATATTGAGGAAGCAAATATTCCAACAGTGAAGTTTGATCATGCGCAAGGAGCATACATAGCTGCGAAGCATGTGTTAGATCAAGGATATCGTAATCTTATTTTTTGCCGTGGTAACGAAACCAAAGTCGTTAGCCAGCAGCGAAAAATGGGCTTTTTACGTGCAATAACTGAGAAGAGCCGCCAAGTAGAAGCGATTGACTTTCTTGAAAACGCTTTCTCTTGGGAGGATGGAAAACGAATATTCCATGAAGTATTAAAGGACAAAAAAAATCCTACCGCGATTTTGGCAGGAGGCGATGAGGTAGCAGCTGGAATTATCTCAGAGGCGAAACGCCATAACTGGAGCATTCCAGATGATCTCGCTGTTATCGGTTTTGATAATCAAATATTATCGCAGATTACAGAACCAGGTATTACGACAATTGAACAGCCAATTGATGAAATGGCCCGAAAAGTTGTCGACCTAATGATGGATAAAATTCATACGAAAAATTATCGAAAAAAAGAATTGTATGAGTTTGAACTGGAGCTCTTGGTGAAAGGTTCAACGATGAAGGATAAGATGTTATTAGCCTAGTAGACTATGTCTGCTAGGTTTTTTTCTGTTCACAAACTACTATTCTTCGTGAACGCAATCATCACATTTGTTATGGTATGCTTCGTGCTGCTCATCAATTTCTTTCCCGCAGTGTGCACAAGTTTTCGTCGGTAAATTTCTGAAAAACTCCATTGGTTGATCGATCATGTCAATCCCTCCATTTCCATTTCTTACTATCATTGTATTAGTACAAAAAATAAAAGTCAACAACTGTTTTATAACAAAATTGAAAATTAATGAAAAAGTTTAGGAAATGGATTATAGTTAACAATGTAGGATGTAAGTAAAACATGCATTTCTACTCGGTTTTAGAAAGGATGGATACATATGAAAATGACTGTTGTCGGCTTTTGGGGCGGCTTTCCAGAAGCGGGAGAAGCAACGTCGGGGTATTTGTTTGAACACGATGGTTTTCGTTTACTTGTAGACTGTGGTAGTGGTGTACTAGCACAGCTTCAAAAATATATAACACCGTCTGATATAGATGCAGTTGTACTGTCGCACTATCATCACGATCATGTTGCAGACATTGGGGTATTGCAATATGCGAGATTAATTACGAGTGCGACAACAAGGCAACTACCAGAACTACCAATATACGGTCATACGTTTGATGAGAATGGTTTCCATTCTTTAACACATGAACCGCATACGAAAGGAATCGCGTACAATCCAGAAGAAACACTTCAAATTGGACCGTTCTCGATTTCATTCTTAAAAACTGTTCATCCTGTTACATGCTTTGCGATGCGTATTACAGCTGGAGATGATGCTGTAGTATACAGCGCTGATTCAAGTTATATTCCTGAATTCATTCCATTCACAAAAGATGCTGATCTTTTCATTTGTGAGTGTAATATGTATGCACATCAAGAGGCTGCAAAAGCAGGGCATATGAATAGTACAGAAGTAGCAAGTATTGCAAAAGATGCGAATGTAAAAGAACTTTTATTAACGCACTTACCGCATACAGGCAACCCATCTGATTTAGTAACAGAAGCAAAACAAATTTTCAGTGGTCACATTACGCTAGCGCATAGTGGCTACGTATGGAACTCATGAGGTGATACGATGTTATTTATTGATAATAAAGGAATTACAGACCCTAGAATAAACTTAGCGATTGAAGAATATTGTGTGAAAAATTTAGATATTAACGAAACATATTTACTGTTTTACATTAATGAGCCTTCGATTATCATTGGTAAAAACCAAAACACAGTAGAAGAAATTAATGCAGATTACGTAAAAGAAAAAGGTATTCATGTCGTTCGTCGTCTATCAGGCGGAGGCGCAGTATATCATGATTTAGGAAACTTAAACTTCAGTTTTATTACGAAAGATGATGGAGACAGTTTCAGCAACTTCAAAAAATTCACAGAGCCTGTAACGAAAGCGCTTAGTAAATTAGGTGTAAATGCAGAACTAAGTGGTCGTAACGACATTTTAGCTGAAGGTAGAAAAATTTCAGGTAACGCGCAGTTCTCAACGAAAGGTCGTATGTTCAGTCACGGTACGTTACTATTTGATTCTGAAATCGATCACGTCGTATCAGCGTTAAAAGTAAAAATGGATAAGATTCAATCAAAAGGAATTAAGTCAATCCGTAGCCGCGTTGCGAACATTACAGAGTTCTTAAACGAAAAAATGACGACAGAGGAGTTTAGACAACTTCTTCTAGAAACAATTTTCGAAGGAGAAACAGAAATCCCAACGTATGAATTAACAGAAAATGATTGGAAAGAGATCCACAAACTTTCTGAAGAACGTTACCAAAATTGGGATTGGAACTACGGAAAATCACCGAAGTTCAACTTACAACATTCACACCGCTTCCCAGTTGGACAAGTTGATGTTCGTCTTGAAGTGAAAAAAGGAACAGTAACAGAATGTAAAATTTACGGCGACTTCTTCGGTTCACTAGATGTTCATGATATCGAAGAGCGTCTAACAGGCGTTCAGTTCGATAAAGATGCATTCACTGCAGCTTTAGAAGGCGTAGATATTGCACGCTACTTCGGTAACATTACAACAGAAGATTTCTTACATTTATTCTTCTAAAAATGAGGGAGGCTTCCATAACGGGCAGCCTCTTTCTTTTTGCGTAGATTGTCAGGTTTTGTCAGTAAATCGATATAACTGAAAAATCGCCGATATAAATTGAGTTGCGCTGATATATTTGGAGAATCGCCAATATAAACCGAGTTGCGCTGATATATTTGGAAAATCGCCGATATAAATCGAGCTGCGCTGATATAACTGAAAAATCGCTCATATAATTTCATTTACCACAAAACATAAAATCACAGGACATCTGCCTCTTATAAAGGAATATATATATTCAAAAGGAGGCGGATTGATATGAAAAGGGTGATGTACGTTTTATTATTACTCAGCTTCGTCATCGGAATGACAGCGTGTAACAGTGGATTGCCCTCAAGTCGTACAATTTTGTCTATCGGAAAACCGGCTGAGGATAATGTTATATATTTTACGCATACAGATAACAAACGAAAGATACATGATATACAAGACATGTTTCAAAATAAGAAGTGGAAAAGAAATGAAACATTCAGCACTGTTAATAAAACACCAGATGTCGTCTTATCAATAGATGAAAACAACAAAGGGTTACCGACGTTATATGTTACGGTGTATTTTCATGAAGATGGAGCGGACGCTCTTAACTTGCACGGCGAGCATACGACGTTAAATAAAGAGGAACTTAATAAACTTAGAGAAAAGATGAATGCATATTATCCTAAAATGATTTCTGGTCTAGTTTCATAAATTACTTACAAATAAAATCCCCTTATTTTTCCAAAGTAAACTAAGAGAAGGTGGTCTGTCTATATGCAGTTAATAGAATATCACTTGCCACTTTAATTTTCTTTTAATATAATTAATTTAGAATTTTTAAATATTCTAAATTTTATAAAGGTGGGGTTTTTGTGAATCTCGTTCAATCTTTGGCTGAAACGGCAAAAAAGAAGGGGGATAAACCGGCTTATATATTTATGGATCAGTCGGTCTCATATGACCAATTAAACAAAATGGTCACAAGGTTTTCTGGCAATTTAGCAGAAATGGGCATTGGAAAAGGGGACAATGTCGTATTAGTTGTTGGGAACTCACCACATTTTTTGGTCGGTTTATACGGAACAATGAAAGCCGGAGCAACTGTTATTCCAGTTAATCCAATTTATACAGCAGACGAAATGCATTATATTTTACAAAATGGAGATGTAAAAACAATCATCGTACTCGACGTCCTTCTACCTGTTATACAATCTCTTACAACAAGACTTCCTTCATTAGAAAACATCATCATATGCGAAACCTCATCAGATTTTAACCATACAGAAACCGAAAAAATGAAAACGTTTACTAGTTTTGTGGGGAATGGAGATACAACTTACGAAGGTCCTGAACTAGATGAAGAAGATGTAGCGGTTATCCTATACACTTCGGGCACAACTGGAAAACCGAAAGGCGCTATGCTTACACATAAAAATTTATATAGTAATGCGAGCGATGTGGCTTCGTATTTACAATATACGGCTGATGACCGTGTTGTTGCGGCACTGCCTATGTTCCATGTATTCTGTTTAACAGTTGCGGTAAATGCACCGATTGTGAACGGGGCAACGATTTTAATGTTACCGAAATTTAGTCCGAAAGAAGTATTCCGTATTTGTCGTACGTACGAACCAACGATCTTTGCTGGCGTACCGACGATGTACAATTATTTATATTTATTTGAAGAAGCAAGCGCAGAAGATGTGAAGACGCTTCGTCTTTGTATTTCCGGTGGTGCATCGATGCCTGTTGCTCTTCTACAAAACTTTGAAAAACGTTTTAACGTTATTGTTTCAGAAGGATACGGTTTATCAGAAGCATCACCAGTTACTTGTTTCAATCCGCTAGATCGTCCTCGTAAACCAGGGTCGATTGGCACAAATATTTGGCATGTAGAAAATAAAATTGTAAATGAACTTGGGGAAGAAGTACCTGTCGGCGCAGTCGGCGAATTAATCGTTCGCGGACCTAACGTTATGAAAGGATACTATAATGCACCAGAAGATACAGCTGCGACATTGAAAGACGGCTGGCTATATACAGGTGACTTGGCGAAAATGGATGAAGAAGGTTACTTCTATATCGTGGATCGTAAAAAAGATATCGTCTTAGTTGGCGGTTATAACGTATATCCTCGTGAAGTAGAAGAAGTATTATATACGCACGAATCAGTAGCGGAAGTTGTTGTAATCGGTGTTCCTGATGAAAACTTAGGAGAAGCTGTGCGGGCGTACGTCGTTTTGAAGCAAGCAAACGTAACAGAAGAAGAACTAATGCATTACTGCACGTTACATTTAGCGAAATATAAAGTGCCGAAAAGCATTGAGTTTTTAATAGAATTACCGAAGAATACGACTGGTAAGTTGTTAAGAAGAGCATTGAGAGAGAAAGCGATGCAAGTGTAAAAATGAGGCAACCATCTTTGAAGGTGGTTGCCTCATTTTTTTGTGCATTGATTAAGCTGTGGTGCCATATATTTAAAGCTTCATATGACCAACAAGGAGGAGATATACATAGAACAGAAGGGATTAACGCTTACGGCGAGTGCAATATCTTATTTGTGAAATTATGGATGAACTCTGAAAATGATAAGAACGGTAATTTTAATCAAAATGGAGTAATGAACCGTGAATCAATGGCTACGGTGTTAGTAAATGCATATAAATTAGAATGGAATGAAAATAGTAAGTTACCAAAAGAATTTGCTGATTTGAAAAATCATTGGGCTCGAAGTATGCCAATATTTTAGTTTAGCAAGAAAATTTAAAATCCAAGTTGACACATATGAATTACAGAATTAAAATGAAAAGAAATCGAATACAATACATTAGAAGCTAATCAGATAAACTGAAGGCGCACAATGTTCACATTTGTGAATATATTGTGTGCCTTTTTCTATTGTATAAACTAAGGGGGCTTAACGATGAAAAAGTGGGGTAAGGCAGCGTTTATGAAAAGTACAGGTGTTTTATTATCAGCAGTTGTACTTTTATCAGGGTGTGGTTCGGCAACATCCACTAGTAATTCTGAAGGAAGTGGGGATAAAAAAACAGTTGAGCTTTTAAATGTTTCTTATGATCCAACTAGGGAGTTATATCAAGATTTTAATAAAGATTTTGCGAAGTATTGGAAAGAGAAGCACGGGCAAACAGTAAATGTAAAACAATCACACGGGGGATCTGGAAGTCAGGCGCGTTCTGTTATTGATGGCTTAGAAGCAGACGTTGTTACACTAGCACTTGCTTATGATATTGATGCCATTAGTAAGAAAAAACAACTAGCAGAAGATTGGCAGAAGCGACTTGCGAATAATTCCACTCCATACACGTCAACAATTGTATTTCTTGTTCGAAAAGGAAACCCGAAAGGAATTAAAGACTGGGATGATTTAACGAAAAAAGGTGTGTCTGTCATTACACCAAATCCAAAAACATCAGGCGGAGCACGTTGGAACTATTTAGCGGCGTGGGGATACGCATTGAAAAAATATAATAATAGTGAAGATAAGGCGAAAGAGTTTGTTAGCCAAATTTATAAAAACGTAGAAGTATTAGATTCAGGAGCGCGCGGAGCAACGACAACATTTGTTGAAAAAGGAATTGGTGACGTATTAATCGCATGGGAAAATGAAGCGTTATTATCCCAAAAAGAGCTTGGAAAAGATAAATTTGAAATTGTAACCCCTTCTATTAGTGTACTTGCAGAACCACCAGTAGCGGTTGTAGATAAAGTCGTTGATAAAAAAGGAACGAAAAAAGTAGCAGAAGGGTATCTCGAATATTTGTACTCAGAAAAAGGACAGGAAATTGCGGCAAAAAACTTTTATCGTCCGCGTAATGAAAAAGTAGCAGAAAAATATGCATCCCAATTTCCGAAAGTTCAATTATTTACTGTAGATGAACTATTTGGTGGTTGGAAAAAAGCACAGGAGAAACACTTTAATGACGGCGGCGTATTCGATAAAATTTATCAAAAATAATGCGTACTGCTAAAGGGGGATGAGGTGAAAGAGGATGAGGAAGAAACGTGTTTTACCAGGGTTTGGATTATCGCTTGGATTTACAATGTTGTACATGAGTTTATTCGTACTTATACCACTTTCTATCGTATTTATTCAAACTTCACAGTTAGGTTGGAAGAAGTTCGCTGGGGTTATAACGAACGAGCGTGTGTTGCATTCCTATCAAGTTAGTTTTACAACTTCATTGGTAGCGGCTATTGTAAATGCCATTTTCGGTTTATTAATAGCTTGGGTGCTCGTACGCTACAAATTTCCAGGGAAACGACTATTAGATGGACTCATTGATTTACCGTTTGCACTTCCGACAGCTGTAGCTGGTATTACACTTACAACGCTTTATGCAGAAAATGGATGGATTGGGAAAATATTTAGTCTGTTTCATATAAAAGTAGCTTTTACACCACTCGGAATTATCGTTGCGCTTACTTTTATCGGTTTACCATTTGTCGTTCGAATGGTGCAACCAGTACTGCAAAATATTGATAAAGAAGTAGAAGAGGCAGCTTCGAGTTTAGGTGCATCCCGCTTGCAAATATTTGTGAAAATCATTTTACCAGAAATCTTTCCCGCTCTTCTTGCCGGTTTTTCACTCGCATTTGCAAGAGCATTAGGAGAATATGGATCTGTCGTTTTCATCGCAGGTAATATGCCGATGAAAACAGAAATTGCACCACTGATGATTATGACGAAACTAGAACAATATGATTATGCGGGGGCAACAGCTGTAGCGACCGTGATGCTTATTATTTCTCTCCTTTTCCTTCTTCTTATTAATATGATTCAAAGCTGGAGTAGAAGGCATGAACTAAAAAGTGAATAGGGGGAGAGAAAATGGAACCAACAGTATTAGAAAAGAAAATAGTAAAAAGCGTATCAGCTAAAAAAGAATCTAAGCTTGTACCAGGCGTATTAATTACGATTACAGTTTTATTTTTATCTCTCTTTCTATTACTGCCACTCATAACTATTTTTTTAAAAGCCTTTGAAAGAGGGATGGATGTATACTTTGCCGCTATCACTGATCAAGAAGCATTTTCAGCAATTAGGTTAACGCTTCTCGTTGCGTTAATCGTTGTACCGCTGAATACGGTATTCGGAATCGCAGCGGCATGGCTTATTACAAAGTTTCAGTTTAAAGGAAAACAAGTATTACTCTCTCTTATTGAACTGCCGTTTGCTGTGTCACCAGTTATCGCAGGATTAGTATTCGGTTTACTTTTCACACCGAGGGGTGCTCTTGGCGAATGGTTACTTGAACATGGAGTGAAACTCATTTTCTCTGTACCAGGCATTATTATCGCAACAATCTTTGTAACCTTCCCGTTCGTTGCACGTGAATTAATTCCGATTATGCAGGCGCAAGGGAAAAGTGAAGAAGAGGCAGCTTTATCACTTGGCGCAAGTGGCTGGAAAATGTTTTGGCGCGTTACACTTCCAAATATCAAATGGGGTCTTTTGTACGGCATGATTCTATGTAATGCCCGTGCTATCGGTGAGTTTGGAGCCGTTTCTGTCGTATCAGGTCACGTGCGTGGCATTACGAACACGATGCCGCTCCATATTGAAATTTTGTACAATGAATATCAATTTTCAGCAGCATTTGCAGTAGCGACGTTAATGTCATTAATTGCAGTGTTTACACTCGTTATAAAAAACTGGATTGAATGGCGAATGGAAAAACGACAATAAGAGGGGGATGACGGTGAGTATTCAAATTCAAGGTGTATCAAAGCAATATGGTACATTTCAAGCACTAACAGACATTCATTTGGATATTCCAAAAGGCGAACTTGTTGCCTTATTAGGCCCGTCAGGTTCTGGGAAAACGACGTTATTACGCATTATTGCAGGATTAGAAGAAGCGGATGGAGGCTCTATTTCATTTGATGGAGAAGATTTAACAGACATTCACGTGAAAAACAGGCAAGTCGGTTTCGTCTTTCAGCACTATGCGCTCTTTAAACATATGAATGTATTTGAGAATGTCGCTTTCGGTTTAAAAGTAAGAAAGAAAAGCTTAAGACCTTCAGCAGAAGCGATAGAAGAAAAGGTAACAGAATTATTAAAGCTCGTAAAAATGGATGGCTTTGCTAAACGTTATCCAGCGCAATTATCTGGTGGACAACGTCAACGTATTGCACTAGCCCGGGCACTTGCAGTCGAACCGAAAATTTTATTACTTGATGAACCGTTCGGTGCACTCGATGCAAAGGTGAGAAAAGAATTACGAAGATGGCTCCGAAAATTACATGACGAATTTCAAATTACGAGCGTATTCGTAACGCATGATCAAGAAGAAGCGTTAGACGTTGCAGACCGCATCGTTGTAATGAATGAAGGCTGTATTGAACAAATGGGAACAACGGAAGAAGTATATGAAAACCCAGCAAGCCCGTTCGTTTACGATTTTTTAGGAAATGTAAATTTATTTCACGGCCGCGTTCATAAAGGAAAGCTAAATGTAGGATCGGTCGAACTAGAAGCACCAGAGCATAAGCACGTTTCCAACGTAGACGGAATAGCCTACGTAAGGCCGCATGACTTATCAATCTCTCGTACGAAACAAAGCATAGATGCAATCCCGGCAAAAGTATCTTATTCTCACGCAGTCGGAAATATCGTATATGTAGAATTAAAACGAGACGGA
This sequence comes from Bacillus cereus group sp. BfR-BA-01356, assembly GCF_022663635.1. Lineage (NCBI taxonomy): Bacteria > Bacillati > Bacillota > Bacilli > Caryophanales > Bacillaceae > Bacillus > Bacillus cereus group sp. BfR-BA-01356. The sequence continues at coordinate 69,246 of NZ_JAKUFX010000011.1, forward strand.
ACAGATGAATATTTAGAAGCAGAAATTACGAAAGAACAGTTCAAGCAGCTGAACATTCAAGCGGGTGATTTCGTATACGTACAGCCGAAAGAAGTGAAAGTGTTTATTCCGGAGGATTTTGTAATTTAAGAGTGTTCACTCTTAAATTACAAAATCTATTAATAAGAAAAGGTCTCCTAAAAGATATTTTAGGAGACCTTTTCTTTGTTTATCGTAATAACTTTTTCTCATATGAAATGTAGTAGGAAGTTTGTATATATAATAGCGAAGCGTGTTCAAACAACTATTTGATACGAGTAGTAATGAAGATATTTCTCTTACTTTCTTAAACACAGTTATTACAATTAGAAGACCCACATTTACGCTATTCCAATGAAACTCAATGTATTAGCTTCATTGGAATACTAGAACAAAAGTGAATGTAAAAGTTTAGTTGAATCATGTTCATATTCTATCGTTAGTAAATAATAATAGATGTGATTATTGTAATCTTAAATTATATAACAGAATTAATTATCTGTAATGATATTTTAAAAATTGTTATTAAATTGTCGTATTTTGTGCACAAAATCTTCAAAACTTTAAAACTGTATTTACTTTACTCTTTAGTTTATATAAATTGTGATATGTAACATTATATATGTTAAAAATATTTCAGTGAGGTGAGTTTATGGAAGGTAAGAAACAAAGGAAGTGGTATCAGTATTTAATACAACTTATCGTAGTTGCATTAATTGTTACTTCTATACCACTGAATGGGTTGGCAGAAACGGCACCACCGTTTACACCATCTCCAAATTCAGAACAAAGTCCAGAAATGGAAAAGAAAGAGGAGCAGGAATTACCAGCTCCACATCCGGATCAATTAAAGAAGGATAAGGCTAAAGCACAGGCGAGTCCGACTGAGATTGTAGAAGAAAGAACGGAAACCGAAAAGGTTTTTGATAACAATGATGGTACTTTTACAAAGAGGGTATATACGGAACCGATTCATGCAGAGAAAGATGGAAAGCTAGAAGAGGTTTCACCAAAATTAGTAGAAGCACCAAATGAAAAAATTGTAACGGAAAATACAACATTAGAACCAGAGTTCGAGAAAGCGACACAAGATGGAAAGTACGTTCAATTTAAAGTAAAAGATCATACTATTCAGTATAAACTAATAAGTGCAAATGGTGAAAAAGGTGAAATAAAGCCATCGCCAGTAACCGCAACACATGAAAATAATACAGTATGGTATAAAGGGGTCTTCCCAAATATTGATTTAAAGAGTACGACATTCAATGAAAATGTAAAAGAAGATTTTGTATTACGTGAGTATACAGGACACCACATTTTTACATTTGCATTAGAAACAGATTTAACACCTAGCTTACAGGAAGATGGTTCAATCGACTTCCAAGATGAGAAAAAAGAAAAAGTATTCACATTGCCGAAACCATATATGAATGATTCCAATGTGGATCAGCAATCAGGTGAGGCTGTAACGTCAGATGCGGTTCGCTACAATATTGAGAAGAAAGATGAAAAAACATATACATTAACTGTTACTGCAGACCCGCAGTGGTTACAAGCACCAGAGCGAAAATATCCGGTATATGTAGATCCTTCAATTGAATTGGATAATTTTGAAAATGCTTACGCTTCAAGTGCGTATCCAACTGTCAATTATTCAGGAGGAAAACTTTGGGATTCAGGTCAAAATGCTTATACGTTAAAAGTTGGATATTATGATGGAACATCTGGAACTAATTTTTCATTTATTAAACCAGATGTTTCAAACTTAAAGGGTGCAAAGATTGAAAGTGCAACATTCCATGCCTATGCAGTTTGGCATTATTATGCGAATCAACCAAATGGTGTTTGGTTAGATGAAGTAACAAGTGGATGGAATGTTGGAAGTGTAAACTGGAATAACAAACCAGGTTCTAACAACATTGCACACGCTGATGTGGGCCGCGGAAAATGGGCCCAGTTCAATGTAACGAATACAGTGAAAGCATGGGTAGAAGGCGCGAGACCAAACAATGGCTTTAAGCTACATGCAAATGGTAATGGTCAAAACCATTGGAAGAAATTCATTGCAGCTGAAAATGGAACGAATGCACCATTCTTGGAAGTGAAATATTCCTACGCAAAACCAAATAAGCCAAGAGTACAAGCTTACTCAAATGGCAGTGGGAGTGGTTCTGGTCACTTCAATGTACAATGGGACGCAGTTCCAGGAGCAACAGGTTATAAAGTTGCCATTTTTAATGGATATGACTATGAATATATTCCTGTTGGGAATGTGACAAGCTGGACGACGAAAGATAAAAAGATATTCCCGACGCCAGAAGAAATTGCACAAGGGCGTTACTGGATACATGATGACGGGAAAGGTGCAGAAGCGCCTACTAACCCAGGACAAATATATAAAAATGCTTACGAGTCAGGAGGTCCGTACGGGGATTATAGCGGAAGAAGTAGCTACTGGATTCGTATTGTAGCAGAGTATCCGTTTGGGGATAGTCCACTTTCAGATGAAATAGTTCCATTTATTCCATTAGAACAAGTGAAAAAGCCAGACGGATCGGCCTACATTAATGCGACAGATAAGGAAACAGGATATGTCACATTAAAGTGGGATGCAGTTCCAGCGGCTGCAGGCTATAAAGTTTGGATTTATAACGGAAAAGATTACGAAGCGTTCGATGTAGGAAATAAAACAAATTGGACAACGCAAAATGAGAAAATTTGGCCAACGAAAGATGAAATTGCAAAAGGCCAATATTTACTTCATCATGATAAAAAAGGTGCAGAATTAGCAGTTGATCCATCACCTGTGTATAAGAATTCTGGCGGAATTTATGCTGGCTTTAAAAATTATTGGTTCCGTGTAACAGCGTATAGTAAAGCCGGACATGCTGAAAGTGAAATTTCGCATGAGTTTGTACCTAAATTTGCTCAAGACTTTGGGTTTATAGGGATGTTTGATTACTGGGCATCAGTTCCGGTACTAAATGGTACAGTAAATGCTACAAATGGTAACTTTATTATGAGTGAGAAAGATATTACGTTATCAGGGCGCGGACCGGATGTATCAGTAGAAAGAACGTATAATAGTCAAAGTAAAAAAGTAGGTTTATTTGGTACAGGGTGGTCTAGTGGATTAGAAGAAAGAATTTTGGCTGAAGGAAATGGAAACCTACTATTAATTTCTGCCGATGGCGCAAATATTACTTTTACTAGAACGGGAGATAATACGTATCAAGCTCCTACAGGTATATATTTAGAAATTAAACAAGTATCAGGCGGATATGAAATAAAAGATAAAGACCAAACGGTTACTTTCTATAAATCTGGAGATGCACAAGGGCGTATCGAGTATACAAAAGATAAATATGGAAATACGACGACATATGAGTATGATGGGGAATCACGTTTATCAAAAGTAAAGAATGCTTCTGGTAAAGAGTTAGTCGTACAATATGATGGAAATAATAAAAAAGCAGCAAGAGTAATCGGCCCAGATAGCAAGACGATTACATTTAAATATGATGGAGATTTACTTGTTTCTTCTACAACTCCAGAAGGAAAAGTATATAAATATGGATATGATAATGGTTTGCTAACATCTATTTATGACCCGCAACATACAGATGCAAAACCATATAAAACATCGTATGCATACGAGAATAATAGATTAGTAAAAGTAACGGACCCATTAGGGAAAGCTACAACATTAGCATATAATACAGATGCGAAAGAAGTTACGTTAACGAATCCTAAAGGACGTAAGACTGTTTATACGTATAACGATGCTGGAAATCCAGTCAAAACAGTTGAAGATTCTGGACGTCTAAATTTAACAACGACGTATGAATATAATGCAAATAACCTAGTAAAAACAACAACTCCTAAAAATCAAACAGAAACAGCGACCTATGATGGTAATGGGAATTTAACTTCTGTTACTGATGAAACGGGAACAGAAAAGTTTGAGTACAATAAAGACAACGGGCTTATAAAAGCGACAGATAACGAAGATCGTAAAACAACAGTTGCTTATAAAGCAGCAAATACAGAAGTATCTGAAACTGACCAAGCTGCACACACGTCGTCCGTCACCTTCCATGATAAACATGGAAACCCAATTGAAACAAGTAAAGAACTAGGAACAGGAGAAAACCTGATTCAAAATCCAAGCTTTGAAATGAATGGTACGGAAAAATGGGTACCAGTAAATGCGAATAATTCTGGATCTATTATAAAAGATGCAACACCGGCACCAGGTGGTCTGGGCGGAGAATCATCACTTAAAATTTCAACAAAAGCAACGAATAATGATTGGGGCTATATTGCTGCAATTCAAGAAGTAACGTTAGAACCAAATACAACGTATACGTTAAGTGGTATGATAAAAACGGATTTAGCCAATGGTGCTGGTTTCTTCAATGTACAGTTATTAAATGAAAACGGTGCTGGTATAGATGGTGGATGGCATGATACTCGTCACAATAAAGTTCAAGGAACGAGGGAATGGGTTAACCGTCAAGTTACTTTTAAAACAACAGAACAAACGAGAAAAGTAAAAATCTATTTACAAGTAGAAAATGGCGGTTCTGCTACGAGTGGTTCTGTCTGGTTTGATAAGATTCAACTAGAAAAAGGTGAAGTTTCTTCTAGCTTTAACCCAATTGAAAATAGTAGTTTAGAAAATATGGCGGGAAATGGCTGTATGCCAGGTTGGATTCGAGGAGATGGAACAAGCTGTGATCCGAAAGATGTTTCTCAGCAAGAGAGCTTTACGGGACATTCATCTATTGTATTAGAGCGTAGCCAATATGGTGGTTCAGATGTAGGATATGGCAAGCATATCACTATAAATCAGAAAAAAGCAGAACCAATTACGCTAACAGGAATGTCTAAATCAGTAAATGTAGAAAATACTGCACCAGACAAACTCTCTCGAGATTACTCTATTTGGGCGGATGTACATTATCAAGATGGTAGTGGGGAAAATTTCCAAGCGAAATTCCCAAGTGGGACAAATGATTGGAATCGTAGTGCGGTTGTAATCCCTGCCACTAAACCAATTAAACGTATGGAAGTTTATCTGCTCTTTAGAAGAGAGAATAAAGGAAAAGTTTGGTTTGATGATATACGACTATTAGAAGGAAATGCTCTTATAAAAAATGAGTACGACAACGATGGAAATGTTGTTGCGACGTATGATGAAGAAGGACAAAAAAATACATTCGCATACGATGCATCCGGAAATAAAAAGAGCGAAACCGATGAAAAAGGAAATACAAAACTATATGATTACAACAAAGATAATCTATTAACGAAGGTTACATTAAAAAATGGTACCTCTGTAAATTATCGTTATGATCATAATGGAAATACAACAGAGAAATCTGTCATGTTTGGTGGGAAAACGCAAACACACAAATATGAATATGATGTAGATAATAAAAATACAGTGTATATCGACGCGTTAAACCGTCGTATTGAAAACACGTACGATGAAAATGCAAACAAGATTAAAACGAAAATGCCAAACGGTTCTATTTTAGAGTCTGTATATGATACAGCAGATCGCGTCGTTGGCGAAAAGCGCAACGGAAAAGATTCATTTACATTTGAACGTGATCAAAATGGACAAGTTACGAAAGTGAAAGATCTTGTCAACGGCGTAGAACGCACGAAAACATACGACAAGGCTGACCGCGTTACAAGCGCAACAGATAGCCGAGGCGGAAAAATTGACTGGGCATATCACGATAAAGCAAACAGTAAGACAGAAAAACTAAAAGAACAAACAGTAACGCAAGGTGGATATACAAATAAAGTATCGTACGACTACAACACGCTAGATCAAAACATTCGTGTGACAGACGGTTCGCAAACGTATCGATTTGATTATGACGATCAAGGAAATGTTCGTACGTATACGGCTGGGAATGGTTCAGGTTCTACCTTTAACTATGACCATGCGAACAAAATTAAAGATTTAGTAGTAGGTACATCAAATAGTATTCTTTTATCAGAACGATATGAATACGATCAAGCCGGTAACCGTACGAAAATTAAGCATGAAGGTACGGGCGGAAAAGTAACAGAGACAAACTTTGTATATGACCCGATTAACCAACTATTAAATGAAGCATTGCCAAACGGAACAAGTAAATCTTACACATATGATGGATTTGGAAACCGTACAAGTGTTAAAGTTGTAGAGAATGGAAAAGAAACAAAGTCTATAGCGGCAACCTTTAATGACGGAAATCAGCTTGTAAAATTCGGAAACGAATCGTTAACGTATGATGCGAATGGAAATCGTACATCTGATGGGAAGTATAAGTATACATGGAATGAAGATGACCAACTTGTAGCGATCACAAAACAAGGTGAGAGCAATGCATTCGCAACATACAAATATGATGATGATGATCGTCGTATTGAAAAGAATATAGATGGAAAAGTAACACGTTACTTCTATGATGGAGATAGTATTAATCCATTATATGAAACAGATGGAAGTGGAAAAGTTCTTCGTCATTATGTGTATTCAGCAGATGGTGTACGCTTAGCGATGAAATCAAATGAACAAACATTATATTATCACTATAATCCACGTGGTGATGTCATTGCGATGACGGACCAAAATAAAGAGGTTGTAGCAAACTATGAATACGATGCATGGGGTAATGTATTAAAGAGTGATACAAAAGGTATTGCAGCAGATAATCCGTTTGGATATGCGGGATACATGTATGATAAAGAAATAGGCATCTATTATTTAATGGCGAGATACTATCATCCAGATCACGGTATATTTATTTCAGTTGATCCAGATCCAGGGGATGAAGATGATCCAATTACTCAAAATGCTTATACATATGCTCATAACAATCCAGTAATGAAAGTAGATGCGGATGGAAATCATCCAGTTATTGTAGGTGGTGTACTTCTTTATAGAGGATATAAAGCTTATAAGACGTATAAGAAAGTTACAAAAGTTGCTAAGGTTGCTAAGAAAGCTAAGAGGCCTAAGGGGCATGGGAATTCCCTGTCAAGTAAAAGAAATAATCATGGTTATGAGATATATATAAAAGATAAAGGGAAAAAGCATGTAGTAAAAGTAGGTATTAGTAATTCTCGTATAACAAAAGCCGGTACATCTCCTAGGGCCACAAGCCAAGCAAATAAATGGACAGCTAAATACGGTCAAAAACATTACACGCGTGTTGTGAAGAAAAATATGACCAGAGCAAAAGCATATAAATGGGAACAGGGACATGTAAATAGAATAGGTAAAAGGGGAGTGACGTTTGATAGAAAGTATCATAGGTCCCCGATGCCATGGTGATAAATTTAAAGGAGTGAATTATATTGCTTGAAGTAAAGTTTTACGATTGGAAAAAAAAACGTCCTAAAAAACATTATTTGCTTGTACATGAAATTAGAATTTTTGAGCTAATTTTCTCAAAGAAAGTTAGCGAGTTTGAGATGGGATTAAGAGAGATTGAAAAAGTAACTGTCTTTTGTTTAGCTAACGAAAACACTGATATTTCATATGAAGTGAATAGAGCTTTGGGTGAAATTCGTATATATGTTCCATATGATTTTATGGACTTTTTAGCATTAAATTCAGTTGAAGAGAAATACAAAGAGTTTTGCAAATTAGTACGCCAATATGTTGTCCCTGGACTTGAAGAAAACTCTACTCTTTCATCATCTGTTGTTAAAGGGTATATAGAGGAATCTTTAGATGAAATTGTGAAGCAAAACTATGAAGGAATATTTTTAGTTGGGAAGACACCTAAGAAAAGCCCAAGCCGTAAGAAGATAGCGATATTAAAAGGAATTCATCGTGTTAAAGGTTTCCAACTACGATGTGAAGTGTATGATGAAAAGGGATTAAAGATTCGAGATCAACTATTGGTGGAAGAGGTAGGAAATGAAATGGTGTATGCAAGATTTTTGGGTACATTAAAATGGGAAAGTGAAAATCTAATAGTAGTTCAATCTAAATCTAGTAGTTGGAAAGAAGAAATTCATGTTTAATAACAAAATTATTTTGGAAGAGAAAATAAAAATTTAACAGGAGCAATTATTGCAGAACTTGAGGCGAAACATTATGCAGTTAATTATAAATATAGAGAGAGGGTATACATTTGATTAAACTAATTAAGCAAGGCATAGATAAAATGTTGTACTGGGAAGTATGGGAAGAAGATAAGAAAACTTTAATTGTACATTGCGGCTGTGTTGGTGATACAGGTGAAATGTATGAAATAGAACTGTATCCATTTCAACGTGTTGAAAAAGAAATGAAAGAGTTAGCAGATGAACATTTGGCGGATGGTTATAAGGAACTCGATGAGGAAGAATTGATAGAATTTGTTTTACAATATCATTATAAAGACAATCAGTTGGAAGCAGCGTTGGAAAAACGACAACAAGTTCAAGAGATTATGGATGAAGCATTGGGATGGTCTGGAAATGGCCATTGCGACGGTGGAGATATTGGTAGCGGGACAATTAACATATTTAACTTTGTAATTGACGTTGATAAAGCGTTGAAGACAATTCTAGATGAACTAGAAAATCAGCAGTTGTTAGATGGTGTGAAGATTGCTTATGTGAACGATGAGGAAGATTATGTGCAGGTTTATCCTAGTGAAGGTGAATTTAATTTACTATAAAGTATTTAGTTAAATATTCAAGATGTATGAATTGATATAGAAAAGTGAAGAAAAGTAGATAGAAAAGACTAGTAGAGGAAGACAGATTAAATTTGGAAGTGCATCTCTAATTGTTAGACAAAAATAACAGTTAGAGGTGCATTTTCTGTATAAGTGTAACAGACGGTTCTCAAACGTATCGATTTGACTATGATGATCAAGGAAATGTTCGTACGTATACAGCCGGAAATGGTTCAGGTTCTACCTTTAACTATGACCATGCGAACAAAATTAAAGATTTAGTAGTAGGTACATCAAACAGTATTCTTCTTTCTGAACGATATGAATATGACCAAGCGGGTAACCGTACGAAGATTAAACATGAAGGTGCGGGCGGAAAAGTAACGGAAACAAACTTTGTATATGACCCGATCAACCAACTATTAAATGAAGCATTACCAAACGGAACAACTAAATCATACACATATGATGGATTTGGAAACCGTACAAGTGTGAAAGTTGTAGAGAATGGAAAAGAAACAAAATCTATAGCGGCAACATTCAATGATGGAAATCAGCTTGTCAAATTCGGAAATGAATCATTAACATATGATGCGAATGGCAATCGTACATCTGATGGAAAGTTCCGTTAATTACAGAATGAAAGATTATATAATTTTTAACAATGCGCTTAATACGAGCGTAGCTATGATTAGAGAGTTTTGCATGTGTAGAATAACTCCAAAAATATAAGGATATATTCTGAGGGCGTATGATTATATAGTATATTTATTGATTCGAATCTTTAAAACGATGAGGAAGATTATGTACAGATTTATCCTAGTGAAGGTGAATTTGATTTACTATAAATCTAGTGAGTAGAGGTGCCGAATGTATGTATCAGGAGTAGGTATTTTTGAAGATAATCTATCTGAAGATATAAAGTTTGATTTCCAAGATTTGATTAGTGAAGGCTATAGCTCAGAAGAAGCTACTGAGATGATGGTGAATACATATATTTCATCTTTACGAAAACATGAAGAAAATATTTTTTGGCTAGCGTTGGCTGCAATTCAATGGGAACTAGGAAGATTGAATCCTCAAGTTAAGGAAAAAGCCATTTGTATTATTGAAAGTAAATCAGATTTAAAACGATGGTGGAGAGAACCGGAATTAAAGAAGAAAAGAGAGCTTGTTTTGGAGAAATTAAAAAAGAATTTAGTTTCACCTTTCCCAAAACCGAAAAAGGTAAAAAGAAGAGTAATTCTAAAAACTGAGCTGGAAATTGGAGATGTAATTACGTATCGGTTATTAAGCGGGCAGTACATTATACTAAAAGTCTTGGGTGTGAATGAGTATGCTGGAAATGCATATCCAGTATTGATGTTATGTGACTGGATTGGACGAAATATTCCTGATAAAGATGAAATTCTCACGATGGGAATGAAAGAAGGATTAAATCAATATTTTCAAAAAGGATTTCAGTACATAGAAGTGTTTCCATTAAAGAAAAAGAGTTATCCAAAAGAACGTATTTGCCTTGTATATAAAAATATAGAGGTACCGTCAAAGGATGCATATCCAATTATGTCTTTAGCGTGGGATGAGTTTGATGATGATATTGAAGAATATTATGAATTAAAATAAAAAGCGATAAAACATGAAATGAAAAATGCACCGAAATTATTGAGTGCATTTTTTATAATCTTTATATATTTTGCTGCATTAATTCCAAAATGTGCATCACAATATAACATGTGAAATTTTAAAATACCAGTTAATACCCGATTGATTTAACTAATAAAATAATGAGTAGGGGATGAAGCCCCCCACTCATTAAAGTTTTACTTTATTTTTTCTCTACTAATTTTTTATTCTTCCAATCTAGTGTGAACAATTTATTAAATGTTTTTTGATCAACGTCTTTTACGTTGTTTCCAACCCAGTTTGCAGTTCCGAATGTGTAGCCTGGACGAAGTTGGTAGTCGTCGGCGTGTTTTGTATAAGCGACTTGTAAGTTAGATTGATCTGTATTTTTTTCAGAGATAACAACAGCAATCATACCAGGAGAGAAACCGCTATTTGTTAATGCTGGAAGTTGATCCATCGGTATTAAATTACCTTTTGCATCAGATTCATATAGGTATGTGCGAGAGTACATGAAAAGTTGGTTTCCATATAAAGAATGATAGGAGTCACGTGTGTAAATACCCCAGTTTTGATTGTTATATCCGTTAAAGAATACGTTCCATTTTACGTTTTTGTTTGTTTGGTCAATTAAATTTGTTTTATAACTAGTTTGTTTATAGCTTACAGAGTCAGACCAAGTGACTTGACCAGTTGCACCAGCTTCACCGCTAGGGCCATTAGGCGTTACAGAAGCTTTAACAGAGCCACCAAGTTGATAAGATACGCTAGATGTTACAGTCGTTTCTTCTACAGCATTTGTAGGTGCTACGTTAAAGAAACGAGCGCTGTTATCTTGAAGGTTAAATGCAACATCATATTGTGAAGGATAACGTAATGTTGCACTAGCGCCAGGGATTGGGTAGTTATCAATAGGTGCATCACTTATAGTAGGATTTGCTTTTAGAAAACTACCAGTTGTATTAATAACGGCAATCTGTTTATCAGCGCTCGGGTCATCGATAAAAGTTACCTTTAAAGACATTGTCATATTATCAGCTTGATCATTATTAAATGTATTATAGCTCGTATGTGTTTTTGCATTTTGCCCGATATCTGTTACAACTTGTGACGTCGTTTGAGCGTAAGCAGCAGGTGTTGAAAGAGTTACAGCGCTACTAGCAAAAACAGCGGATAATGCTAAACACTTTAAGTATGTTTTAGAACGTTTCATACAATCACTTCCTTTTATCTTTGTCGATATATGTCGTATTACATTTATATCGTAACATGAAAATAAAACGGAATGGATGGTTATGCATAATTGCATAGGTGAGTTTTGAACGATAAAGATAATAGAATTTCATCCAACACTTAAGACTCAAAAATGTCCATTACAGCCGTTCTTAAAAATTTTAAGATAATATGTTTATCAATGTTCTTATTATGAAGATTGAAGCGCTTAATATTTACGTTATAAGTGCATAACAAGTTATAATAAAAGAAATCAATAAGGAGGCTGGCTGTGAAGAATCTTCGTTATCTCAATATATTTACCATATTAATTATATACACACTACTTATGTTTTACATCGGCTGGAACGGATGGGTTTGGCTTCATGCGGTATTTGGCTGGGAATCTTGGGGATATTATGCTTTTATAGTCGCATTTATTTCATATGCGTACATTCTCGTGCAAGTGTTTAAGTTTTTGCCATTTCTACGAACGATCGGTTCAATTTGGTTCGCGGTCATACAATACGCGCTTATGTTGTTGCCATTAGCTAATATTATGGTCTTTCTTTTACAGTTTTCAGTAGAGAAAGAAGCGGCAATTATTTGGACAGGGGCGGCTGTGATAGCTGCATTTATCTTTATCTTTGCGTATGGAGTATTTAATGCGTATAGTCCGGTAGTAAGAAAGTACGAGGTGCACATACCGAAAAAGGTAGAGGGGCGTAAAAGTTTACGCATTGCGATGGCTTCTGATATGCATTTCGGTAAACTGTCTGGCGTTTCGCATTTAAAAAGACTTGTTCGTCATGTAAATGAGATGGAACCTGATATTATTTTACTGCCAGGTGATATTATCGATGATCATCCAGGTGTGTTCATTCAAAAGAATATGGGACCAATCATGAAACAAATGAAAGCACCATTAGGCGTATATGGCGTATTAGGAAACCATGAATACTACGGCAGAGCGGTTCCAGAGTTTTTACAAGAGATGGATAAGATTGATATTCGTATTCTTTTAGATGAAGTAATTACAATTGAAGATGACTTTTATCTCGTTGGAAGAAGAGATAAAACAGAGCGAGATCGTCAAAGCTTTGAACAATTAATGAGTACGGTAGATAAATCGATGCCTGTTATCGCAATGGATCACCAGCCATTTGAGTTGAAACAAGCAGCAGCGGCAGGTGTAGATTTATTATTATCCGGTCATACGCACCGCGGACAAATGGCGCCCAATCATATTGTAACGAGAAGAATGTACGAGCTAGACTGGGGATACGCACAAAAAGGTGCGTTCCACGCAATTGTTTCTTCTGGATTTGGATTTTGGGGACCCCCGCTTAGACTTGGTAGTAGGTCGGAGATTGTGCAGGTAGAAGTTACGTTTGAATAGGGGTTATGAAATAGAGAGTTGATGGCTCTCTATTTTTTTTAATAAAAACAAATAAAAATAAATATTTATGTTGGTGCTAATTTCATAAAAGAGATACGATTATAAGACTCGATTAAAATAAAGGGGGATTGTAAGTGATCATATCAGATGTACTATACGGAGAATTTGAAGTGGATCAAGTAGTAGAAGAATTAATTTCAAGTAAGTCTATGCAAAGACTAAAGGGAATTCATCAAAATGGCGCAAGTTACTTAATGAACGAGAAATGGAATGTAACGCGCTTTGATCATTCAGTTGGTGTTATGTTATTAGTTAAAAAACTAGGTGGTTCAGTAAAAGAACAGATTGCTAGTTTACTGCATGACGTATCACATACTGCTTTTTCCCATGTGATTGATTACGTTTTTGATAATGAAGATGAAAGTTATCATGAAGAGATATTTAGTTCTGTTGTGAAAAACTCAGAAATTCCAGCGATCCTTGCGAAGCATGGTTATAACTATGAAGATATTTTATTAGATGATTTGAAGTGGACATTACTGGAAAGGTCAGCGCCCGAATTATGCGCAGATCGAGTAGATTATACGTTACGAGATATGTATACATACGGATATATTTCTTTAGAAGAGGTTCATAGATTTTTAGAGGATATTATCGCAGTAGAGGGGAAAATGGTTGTTCAAAGTGTTGAAATGGCAGAATGGTTTACAGAAACGTATTACAAAGAAGTAATTGATTTCTTTATGAAACCAATGAATATTTACGGAAACGATATGTTAGCGAAAACGTTAAAGTTATCTCTTCATAAAAAGGTTATTCATGCAGATGATTTTCTTCTTGAAGATGAGGAGCTTATTTCGAAATTGCAGCAATGTAATGACCCCGAAGTAGAAGCTTTATTAAGCAAAGTTCATCCAAATGTAAAGGTAAAAGAAGATAGAAACGATTATGATTTACATCAGAAAAATAAAGTGCGTCTTATTGATCCGCCGTTACTTCGTGAAGGGAAAATCGTTCAGTCATCTGTTGTGTCAGAAAACATAAGACAGATAAGTGATATTGCTTATGAAAAAGCGGTGAGAGGGATGTATGTGAAAGTGATTTCGAATTAAAAAAGAAGTAGCGCATCGTTTTTAGAGCGCTACTTCTTTTTTATTAATTATCAAACCAATTCCAAATCTCAATATCTCCAAGAGTCGCATAACGTACGTGTGGGGAGTTTTGTAATTTTAATAACTCTTTCGATGGGCCAGTAATAACAATTCCGTATACTTTTACACCGTTGTCCTTTACATATTGATAACGTTTATCTAAGTTTAGTTCTTTCTCAGAAAGCGCTGCTATTTTGCTTACCGTTTTTTTATGGATAGAAAGGACGCGCATCATTTCGGTTACTTTGTCTTCTTGCGTTTTCCGCCCGTCAGTTTCATTATCGAGGAATCTTACATGTTCTGGAAACCCTATAGCTTCTCCGCCATGTAGGATATAGTCATCTACATTTTTTCTTTCTTGTCCTGTATCTAAAGCGTACCATAAAGGAGTTGGAGGGAGTTCTTGTGCCTCGAATATGCTATATAGAAGCGGTTCTAATTCTTTTAAAGTGTAAGCTTTATCAAAAGAAATTGCTACTTCTGCAACGGTCCCATCATGTACTTTTGCAAGTGTATCCCATACTTTTTTTGATGAATCTTTTAAATAATCACCCTGCTCTGTTTTTGGATGAACAAAGAAGAGTTTTGGTTGATAGAACGGATTCATCCAAGTTCGCTTCGTAACATCTACAGATGATAAGAAGCTTTTTGTTTCTATTGTACCGAGGGGCATTTCTTTTTTACCGACGGTTCGTACTAAATCAAATTGGCTATTCGTACGGAAAAAAGCTTCTACACTTGTTCCACCTCCCATAACACGGCTATTTGGGATCGTTGCTTCAAGTGCAAGCGAAGGAACCTCTCTAATTTCTTCTAGCCTTTTATCATTATTAGCTTGAAAATAAAAGGCTGATAATACCCCGCCGATTATATAGATAACGATGCAAATTGATAATATAAAACCAAACGTTTGTAAACGATGTTTCCACTTAATTCTCCAAAAAGGAATTTTAAGATTTTTTGGGGGTAACTTTTTCTTAATTGGTTCTGTTTTTGTTAACAGCTCATCTAAGTAAGCTTCACACTCTTCACATGACTCAATATGACTTTCTAACAGTTCTTGTTCATCATGCGTGAGCGTTCCATTTTCATACTTCTTCCATAGTTTTTTAAATTCTGTACAACCCATCCGTATCACTCCTTTATGCTTTTCGTGTCTTTCCGTCCCCTGTGTAATTCAATTTTCACTTTCGCTAATGAGAGACCAGTCATTTCTGCTATTTCCTTATAGGAGAATCCATAGTAATCTCGTAGTAGTAGGACATTTCGTCTTTCGAGCGGAAGAGCGTATAAACTGTCTAACCAACTAGCAATCTCATGTTTTACGAAATATTCATGTTCTGTACTTGGCACGTTTGGTAAATGGAATTCTTCCACTGTAGTTGTTTTATACTTTTTTTCTTTTCGATACCAATCGATAAAGGCATTGTAGGCAATTGTAAATAACCACGGCCTAATTTCTTCTCCTTTATAATAGTCAATATGGACGAGCATTCGGTAAAATGTTTCTTGCATGAGATCTTCCGCATAGTGGGAATCTCCGGTTAGGGAGAGAAGATAGCGAAATAAATCTTGCATATGCTCTGAGTAAATTTCTTCTAATGATTGTTTACGTTTCACTACATTTCCCTCCCTTCATACATAACAACGAAATACATATAAAAAAGTTACAATTTTTTATGGAATTATAGTAAAAAACGTCAAGAATTGGATTGCGTTCTCTTTTATCATAATACATATAAGGCGGGTGAACAGAGATGGAAAGCTATGAAACACAAATTCAAAGGTCAATTGATTATATTGAGGAAGATGTAATGGAAAAACAAACGCTGCGTAATTTAGCGCGGGTTGCAGGTTTTTCTGAGTCTCATTTTCATCGTGTATTTCAGGCATTAGTAGGTGATACGGTAATGGAGTATGTTCGAAAGAGGAGGTTAGCCCGGGCAGCTTATCAACTTTCTCATACGGATGAAAAAGTTATTGATATCGCGTTTGAACATGGCTTTCAATCTCACGAAACGTTCACGAGAGCCTTTAAAAAATTATTTCAAATGACACCGAGTGAATATCGAAAACAAGAAATCGAAACACCGATGTATTACAGAGTGAATGTAAAGCAAAGAAAATTAAATCCGTATTTAGGAGGCATACAAATGGAATATCGTATTGTAAATAAACCAGAATTTTTAGTGGCGGGTTATGAACTGAAGACGACAAGTAAAGAAGGGAAAAACCATCAAGACATTCCAGCATTTTGGCAAGAATATTTACAAAAAGATCTTGGAACGACGATTCCGAATCGTAAAGATACGAGCCAATGGGTAGAGCTTGGATTATGTACTGATTTTAATTTAGAAACAGGAGACTTCACTTATATTATCGGAATGGAAGTTACAGACTTTGAAAATGTACCAAATGAAATTGCAAAGCGTACTTTCCCGGCAGCAACATATGCAGTATTTACAACGCCGAAAGTTCCTCATGAAGAAATGGTATCGTCTATCCACCAAATTTGGAATGCAGTATTCTCAGAATGGTTTCCGCATTCAGGCTATGAACATTGCGGCGTTACAGAGTTTGAATTATACGATGAGCGTTGCCACGAAGATAAGAGTGAGTTTGCACAAGTAGAGCTTTGGATACCGGTGAAGAAAAAATAATAGGGTAAGAGCGAATCATTGGGAGATGGTTCGCTTTTTTTATAAGTGGATTGTTAAATTTGTATTGTTTTATCTGTAATACATATGAAAATGGTAAAATAAAGTAGCAATTAAATATTGCGGGTGGAAGGTTATGCCCTTTCTTCATTTTGTGAAGAAAGACCAACTATGAAAAGTCAAGGGGACATTTTCAAAAAATATTGCTAGAGGATTTTGAAAATAAATCCACTGGATTCGATAGGAAGTGGCTAAACGTCTTCATAAAGTATTCATACAACGCTATATCATTTAACTATTGGTTCATC
>NZ_JAKUFX010000012.1:0-84893 GCF_022663635.1 Bacillus cereus group sp. BfR-BA-01356
TGAATCGAGAGATTCATAAGAAAACGTCATCCTTTCTAGTCTAGCTTTTTTAGAAAGAATAACGTTTTTTTACACTTGGGGGTAGTGAAGATTTTTAAGTTGATGGGCATGGGATGCAATAAACATACTAGTTTAAATTTACAAATAAAAAAAGCCCACTTTCTCAGTGGACTTTCTACTCTATAACGGTAAATCCCTCTTCCTAAATACTACAATCGCTACGATAAAAATACAAAGCGCTACAGTAGTTAAACCTATACTTACCGGCCATATATTATATGATCCTTCAGCAATTTCTTTCGGACGAAACAGCGTGAATAATGATAGGTTTTTCATCCATTCTAACTTATCACTTAACTTCCCTACCATATCCAATACGAAAAATAAGATAGTTAAACTCGCTGAATAACTTAGTGCTTTTCTTTCGTCATTACATATACAAGAAAAGAAAAATGAATACGCACTAATGACTAAAAATATGAGCCCTCCGACTACATTTATCTTCAAAAATAATTCTTTATTTAAGTTATTATCTTGTAAAAACCATTCTGCACCTACTAACCCAGCTACATACGTAACAGATACAATAATTAGAAGTCCCAATATGAGAACAGCAGCTTGTGTAATCGCAATTTGCACTCTAGATACAGGTGTTGCTAGCAAGTATGCCATTGCGCCTTTATCTACATGACGAGCAATTAAATGTGTCGCAACTGTTACGCAAAAAATTGTTAAAATGATAATAAATAATAGACTATAGTATTCGCCCGCTAGAAAATCCATTACGTTTTGAATCGGACTTTCCATACCAACGATTTTTTTCACGCTATCAGGCATGGCAGCTATTAATTCATTTAGCCCTTTCGCTGATACCATTGACGGGAATATCCAAATTAATAACCACAGATATAAAGCTGCACCAGACGCATAACTCAAAATATTTTTTTGTGTTTCTTTCAAACTAGCTAAAAATAATTGCTTATTCATGCGTTACCCCTTCTTTCTTATCGTAATAATGCATAAATAAATGTTCTAAATCCATCGCTCTCGTTTGAAGTGCCGTTACATTATAGTTTGAAAGTGTTTGTAAAACAGTTTGATAGTTTCCTTGTACAATGATAGATGCCTCTCTGCCTTTTACCGCTTCAAATTGCAAATTACACTTTGTAAGGGACTCAATCTCTTCTTGTGATGATACTGTTACATCTATCACCTGTCTTCTCATACTTTGTAAATCGTGAATATTTTCAACCGTTACGAGTCGACCATCTTTAATAATAGCTACTCTATCACAAGTTCTCTCAATTTCAGTAAAAATATGTGATGACATTAGGATTGTTTTTCCTCTTTGCTTTTCCTCTAATATTAAATCTATAAATACTTGCTGCATAAGTGGATCAAGTCCAGATGTTGGTTCATCTAAAATTAACACCTCTGGATCGTGCATAAATGCAGCGACTATCCCTACTTTTTGCTTCATTCCTTTAGACATTTTGCGAATCGGTGTTTTCACATCAAATTGCAGACGCTCTATCAGTTCATCTCGTCTTTTCGTATCCTTTAATCCTCGCATTCCTTGCATTAATTTTAAAAACTCTAATCCGTTCATTCCTTCAATAAAAGAAATTTCACCCGGTAAGTAACCAACTTCCCTTTGAATTTTCGCCGCTTCATTCCAACAATCTAATCCAAAAATTGTCGCTTTACCAGTTGTCGGTTTTATAAATCCCATTAAATTACGAATCGTCGTTGATTTCCCGGCACCATTCGGTCCTAAATAACCAAATACTTCTCCCTCTTTTACATCAAATGTAATATGAAACAAACCTTTTCCGTTCGAAAACTGTTTTGTGACATCTTGAACTGAAATCATAATTCCACCTCATTTTTTGAAATATTTAATGTGTGATATTTCAAAATTATTGTACTCCTCATCTTCCATATTCGCAACAACTTTTTGAAATATTTATTAGTCCATATTTCAAAATTATTGTTTTCCATTATTTTTTCTTGTATATTTTAAGTGAGGTGATTGCATTGAACGGCTTTGAAAGAGTAAAAGAAAAGAAAAAGCGTGCCATTAAAGAAGCAGCATTCGTATTATTTTCAGAACGTGGATTTAATGAAGTGAAAATAGAACATATCGCAAAAGAAGCAAACGTTTCTCAAGTTACAATTTATAATCATTTCGGAAGTAAAGATGCGTTATTTAGGGAGCTTATACAAGAATTTATCATATCTGAATTTCAATATTATAAAGAGCTTGCAGAAGAAAAATTACCTTTTCATGATATGATGCAAAAAATGATTGTAAGAAAAATGAATACTGGCGGATTATTTCAACCTGATATGTTACTACAAATGATGCAAAGGGACGAAGAACTCCGTAAGTTTATTTATAGTTATCAAAATGAAAAAATCCTACCCTGGTATTTAGAAATATTAGAACGAGCTCAGCGCAAAAACGAAATTAATCCACACCTTACTAAAGAAATGATGTTACTTTACATTCAAATGTTTACAAAATTAGGTGATGAATTTGGAGCACAACTTCTTGAAGGAGATCGGGAAAAACATATAAAAGATATCGTTACGATGTTCTTCTATGGTCTTTCTGTTCCACAAAAATAAAAAGACACGAATTTCGTGTCTTTTTTATTTTATAGAAATGACTCTACCCTTTTCACTACTTTCAATCGCTAATTGAATCAGTTTAATAACATCTAAACCTTCTTTTGCTGTTACAGGTAGTTCCTCACCATTTAATATACTATCTCGTACACCTTTATAATAATTGTCATAACAACCGACTTCTGTTGGAATACGCTCTAAGCTTTCTTCTGTTTCTAAAGTAGCAAAATTCTCTTCATCGTCTACTCCATAACCGTTATCACCTGGCTTCATTCCATTTTTTAATTGCTCTTCCTGCGAATCCATACCGTACTTCACGATAGAACCTTTCTCTCCATGCACTATAAAATGCGGTCCAGCTTTTTTCACATAACTGCTACTACGTAAAATGACACGTTTAACTCCGTAATGAAGTACTATGTGGAAATAATCATCCACCTCTGCACCTGGTCGTTGTTTTATTACATCTGCACTTATCGCATCTGGTTTCCCGAATATTGATAACGCTTGGTCAATTAAATGCGATCCTAAATCGTATAATATACCGGATCCTGGTAGATTTTTTTCTCTCCATCGATCACGTACATGTGGACGGAAACGATCAAAATTCGATTCATATGCGTATACATTCCCTACTCTGTTTTCTCCTAACAATTTCTTAATTGTTAAGAAATCATTATCAAAACGACGATTATGATATACGCTTAACATTACATTATGCTGCTCTGCTAATGAAATAAGCTCTTCTCCTTCTTCAATTGAGACAACAAATGGTTTTTCTACAACAACATGCTTACCTTTTAAAATTGCTTCTTTTACATATGGAAAATGAGTTGTATTAGGTGATGTAATAACAACTAAGTCAACATCAGCTCGCTTCACCAATTCATCAATTGTACTAACAACATTAGCGTTTGGTAATGTTTCTTTTACTACCTCTTCTTTTGAGGATAATACAGCACGAATATCATATTCTTCTATTGTTTGTAATAGTGGGATATGAAATGTCGTACTAGAAAAACCATATCCTACAATCCCTACACCTATTTTTTTCATGTTGCCCCTCCATTTGTCCCGCTTTAACGGGCAGTAAGATTCCTAACTCAAAATTCAGTGAAAGCTAAGGCATTAGGTGAGGAATCAACTGCTTGTTAAAGCCCGATTGGTTCAACTAATAATCAGTGAGGATGAAGAAACTCCCCATTGATTAAAGTTTCACTTTATGAGAACGATTTCATTCAGTTATTATAACAAGATTATTATTATTTACATAATAAATTGCCTAGAAAAAAGCATCTTGCTACTATTCATAGCAAGATGCCCTCTTTATTCTGGTCTTTTCTTCGTCCACGTTTCTACTACTTCACCAGTATCATTAACATCTAGCACAAGGCTACCATTACTATACCGGTCTTTATTTCGATACGCTTTCGGATCAATCTCTTCTACAATGTTTTTCTCTGTCTTCATGTAAACTAATTCATCGTCCCGAACAATTTCAATACCGACAATGCGGTACGGATTACGTTTTAATTCTTTGAAAATAACAAGACCGCGTTTCGCCCTCGTTGACTTTTCAATTTCTGATGCTTTTAGACGTTTTACAGCACCGCGCTGTGTTACGAGAATAAGTTGATCTTTGTCACCATTTAACGGTTTACCAGAAGCGACATAGTCATCTTCTTTTAAATTAATTGCTTTAACACCAGCAGCTCTTACACCGACTGGACTTACTTCATCTTCATGGAAAATAAGTGCATATGCACCGTGTGTAGCAAGAACAATATCACTCGTTCCATCTGTCGCAAATATATCGACAACTTCATCATCTTTTTTCAAGTTTACAGCAACGAATGCCCTTGAATAACGCTGAACTTTATATTGATTTAATTCTGTTTTCTTTATCATACCATTTCGTGTTACAAATACGATAAATCGTTTTTCTTCCTCAAAGTTCGGTACAACCGTTGCCCAAATGATTGTTTCATCCCGGTCGAGTGAAACGATATTAGCAACGTGCTGACCTAAATCTTTCCAACGAATATCTGGCATTTCGTATACTGGCAGATATATATAGTTTCCTTTATTCGTAAATAAGAGGACTGTCTCTGTCGTATTCGTATCGAATCGTTCAAGTAAGATGTCACCCTCTTTCATACCGAAGTCTTTGCCGTTTGAGGCATTATGTGAGCGCCATCCAGTACGTTTCACATATCCTTCTTTCGTTACAGTAACGATGACATCTTCTTGTGGGATCATCACTTCTACATCGATTTTAATTTCCTCGATTTGATCTTCAATAATCGCGCGTCGATCATCACTATATGTTTTCTTAACTCTCTTTAAATCTGTTTTAATTACTTGAAGTAATCTTTTTTCACTTTGTAAAATTGCCTGTAGCTCAATAATTTTCTTATTAAGCTCATCTGCTTCTTCTTGTAACGCCGTAATGTCTGTATTCGTTAAGCGATATAATTGCAAGGAAACAATTGCTTCTGCCTGTGCTTCTGTAAAGCCAAATTTTGCACTTAAATTATCTTTCGCGTTACGTTTATCTTTTGAAGCTCGAATTGTCTCAATTACTTGGTCTAAAATCGATAATGCTTTCTTTAAACCTTCTACAATATGTTGACGATTTTCTGCTTTTCTTAATTCATATTGCGAACGTCTCGTAATAACCTCTTTTTGATGTCCAATATAAGCATCTAAAATTTTCGGTAATGTCATAAGTGTTGGACGACGATTATTGATCGCTACCATATTAAAGTTATATGGAATTTGCAAATCTGTATTTTTATATAAATAATTTAAAATACCTTCGGAGTTTGCTTCTTTCTTTAATTCAACAACAATTCGTAAACCAGTACGATCTGTCTCATCACGCACTTCAGCAATACCATCTAACTTTTTATCTAGACGTAATTCATCCATTTTCTTTACAAGGTTTGCCTTATTCACTTCGTAAGGAATTTCAGTGATTACAATTTGTTGTTTCCCACCGCGCACTGTTTCAACTTCTGCTTTTCCGCGAATAATAATTTTACCTTTACCTGTTTCATACGCCTTTTTAATACCATCAATCCCCTGAATAATACCGCCTGTTGGGAAATCTGGTCCTTTCATAACTGTTAATAAATCGTCAACAGTACTATTTGGCTTATCGATACGCATCATTGTAGCATCAATAACTTCTCCAAGATGATGCGGAGGAATTTCTGTTGCATAACCAGCGGAAATCCCTGTAGATCCGTTCACTAATAAATTCGGGAACGCTGCTGGTAATACAACTGGTTCTTCACTCGTATCATCAAAGTTTGACACGAATTCAACTGTTTCTTTATCAAGATCACGTAATAATTCAGATGCGATTGGTGATAAACGAGCTTCCGTATAACGCATCGCTGCCGCTGGGTCCCCATCAACACTACCGTTATTACCATGCATTTCAACTAAAACATTACGTACTTTCCAAGTTTGGCTTAAGCGTACCATTGCTTCATATACAGAGGAATCTCCATGTGGATGATAATTACCGATAACATTACCTACTGTTTTAGCTGATTTACGAAACGCTTTATCATGTACATTACCTTCTACATACATAGAATATAAAATACGTCTTTGTACTGGCTTTAAGCCATCACGTGCATCTGGAAGTGCACGATCTTGAATAATATATTTACTATAACGTGCAAAGCGATCACCTAACACGTCTTCAAGCGGGAGGTCATGAAACTTCTCTGCTTGCATGTTATTCCACCTCCGTCTCCATAATCATTTCATTTTCTAAAATATTTCCTTCTTCTTGCATACCAAACTGTACATTACGTTCAATCCATTTACGGCGCGGTTCTACTTTATCGCCCATTAATGTTGTAACGCGACGCTCTGCTCTTGCTGCATCATCAATTTTCACGCGAATTAATGTACGCGTTTCAGGATTCATTGTTGTTTCCCATAATTGATCCGCATTCATTTCACCAAGTCCTTTATAACGTTGTAACATATAGCCTTTTCCAACTTTTTTCGTTACACCGTCTAATTCCTCATCTGACCAAGCGTATTCAATTACCTCACTCTTACCTTTTCCTTTACTTACTTTGTATAAAGGAGGAAGTGCGATAAATACTTTACCAGCTTCGATAAGTGGCTTCATATATCTGTAGAAGAACGTTAATAACAATACTTGAATATGAGCCCCATCCGTATCGGCATCGGTCATAATTACAACTTTATCGTAGTTAATATCTTCAACATCAAATTCATTTCCTACACCGCCGCCAATCGCATAAATGATTGTATTAATCTCTTCATTTTTAAAGATATCAGCAAGCTTTGCTTTTTCTGTATTAATTACTTTACCACGTAACGGTAATACGGCCTGGAAACGTCGGTCTCGTCCTTGTTTCGCAGAACCACCGGCAGAGTCACCCTCTACTAGGTACAGTTCATTTTTTTGCGGGTTACGTGATTGTGCAGGTGTTAATTTCCCGCTTAACGTACCTTCTGATTTTTTCTTTTTCTTACCACTACGCGCTTCTTCTCTTGCTTTACGGGCTGCTTCACGGGCTTGTGCTGCTTTAATTGCTTTTCTCACAAGAAGTGTAGCTACATCAGGGTTTTCTTCTAAAAAGTATGCTAAATGCTCAGATACAATGGCATCAATTGAAGAACGCGCTTCACTTGTACCTAGTTTCCCCTTCGTTTGCCCTTCAAACTGAAGCACTTCTTCTGGTACACGTACCGAAACGATAGCCGCTACACCTTCACGAATATCTGTACCTTCTAAGTTTTTATCTTTTTCTTTTAATAGTGCTACTTTACGAGCATACTCGTTAAACACACGCGTCATCGCTGTTTTAAATCCAGCTTCGTGTGTTCCACCATCTTTTGTACGTACGTTATTTACAAACGAAAGAATATTTTCTGAGTAACCATCATTAAACTGGAATGCTAGTTCTGCTTCAATCCCGTTTTGTTCACCAGTGAAATATACAACCGGGTGAATTGAATCTTTTTCTTCGTTTAAATATGAAACGAAAGCTTCGATTCCTGTTTCATAATGAAATATATCTTCTAAATCATTACGTTCGTCTTTTATCGAGATTTTCATTCCTTTTAATAAGAATGCAGATTCACGTAATCTCTCACATAATGTTTCATAATTGTAATTTGTCGTGCTGAAAATCGTTGTATCTGGTTTGAAATGCATCGTAGTACCAGACTCTTTCGTCTTCCCGATTTTCTCAAGCGTCGTTACAGGAACACCGCCATTTTCAAAGCGTTGTTCGTAAATATTTCCGTCACGCTTAATCGTTACGACTAACCATTCTGATAAGGCATTTACAACCGATGCCCCAACACCGTGCAAACCACCACTCGTTTTGTAACCACCTTGACCAAACTTACCACCTGCATGAAGTACAGTTAAAATAACTTCAGGTGTAGGTTTCCCAAGTTTATGCATTCCCGTAGGCATTCCTCGCCCTTTATCTATAACGCTAATACTATTATCTTTATGTATTACGACTGAAATTTCGTCGCCAAATCCCGCTAACGCTTCGTCAACGGAGTTATCTACTATTTCATATACTAAATGATGCAATCCACGGCTATCCGTACTCCCGATATACATACCCGGGCGTTTTCGAACGGCTTCAAGTCCTTCTAACACTTGAATCGCATCTTCATTATATTGGAACTGATGCTTCGCCAAACTCCTTGCCCCTTTCCTAATCCAAAATCAGAACATATGTTTCTATTATAGAATAACGCCTCGACTATAGTTTTGGCAAGTTATCTTATCTCTTTTATATACCATCTTCAATAGAAAAATCCTTGTTTTCTCACAAGGATTCCTCTAGGCTACTATTTCAGAAAAATAATCGTTTGTCAACGAGAAATGGATATGTATTCCAAGATTACACATTCCAAACCTTTATTATGATCCAAATGATCAAGATCCAAAATGGGATTACAAATAACAATCCCCAAAAACAGCCTTTAAAAAATCTCATGATGAACACCTCGTTCATCGGCCCTACTTATCTATAATGAGGGCTGAATCAATCTTTCTACCTTTAAATCTATACTATTTTGTCATCGCATGTTCTACTTTAATACAACGATCCATTATTACAGTATAGTCTTTTTCTTTTAAAAGTTTATATGTATCCTCATCTTGTACTCCTAATTGTGCCCAAAAAACATCTGCATCAATCTCTACAAATTCTTTTGCAACATCCATTAAAAACTCTGAGCGACGAAATACATTTACAATGTCAACGTGTTCCTTAATATCCTTTAGTGAAGAAACTGCCTTTTCTCCGAGCACCTCATCTACTGTTGGATTAACTGGAATAATGCGGTATCCAGCATCTTGCATTGCTTTTGAAACCATATACGATGTACGTTCTGGCTTATCTGATAATCCAACAACCGCAATTGTTTTGCTTTTCTTTAACACTTCACCAATTTCCGTACGAGTTGGGTTTTCAATTGTCATAATTAATCCCTCCTATTCCTTTAGTATAGCCGATAAAGAAAGTCTCTTTCAATATGAAAGAGACTTTCTTTTATTTCGATTATTGATTCTTTGTAGCTGAATTATCTGCTAAAGTAGCCGATTTCGTCATTTTTTGACCGTTACGGTAGAATGTAACTTCTACTTTCTCGCCTACTTTTTTCTTTTCATATAAATATTTACGGAATTGAAGAGCATTCTCTACTTTTTGATTATCTAATGCTACTACAATATCATATTGCTCTAAACCAGCTTTTTCAGCTGGTGATATTGGGTAAATTTTACCTAATACAACGCCGTTTGTTACTTCTTTCGGTACTTTCAATTGATTGACTGCATAAGCTTGCACATCTTCTAGTGAAACAACACCTACTCCAAGAGCTGGACGTTTTACTACTCCATCTTTTTCAAGAGATTCAATAACTGGTTTTGCGATGTTAATTGGAATAGCAAATCCAATTCCTTCAACTTCTTGTTGTGCAATTTTACTTGAATTAATCCCAATTATTTCACCATTTTGGTTAAATAATGCACCACCACTATTACCTGGATTAATCGCTGCATCCGTTTGAATAACTTGTGCTTGCCAATCTGGTCGTTTATCCCCATCAATATCAACCGGAATTTCGCGTTCTTTACTACTGATTATACCTTCCGTTACACTTCCATCAAATCCAAGTGGATTACCGATTGCAATGGCTTTTTCACCCGCACGAAGTTTACTTGAATCACCTAAAGTGGCAACTTTATTTACATTAGATCCATCAATTTCAACAACCGCTAAGTCTAACCAAGGGTCCTTACCAACTAATTTCGCATCAACTTGCTTTCCGTCGCTCAGCTTCACAGCAAGTTTATTTGCTCCATCTACTACGTGGTTGTTTGTTACAATATATGCTTTATTTCCTGCTTTTTTATAAATAACACCTGATCCTGAACCGGCTTGTTGTTCTTGACCTGTCGGTTGCATTGCAAATGGATCAACACTTTGTTGCATATTAATAACACCTACAACAACATCTTTCGCCCCTTCAATCATACCAGGTAAATCAGTTTCATTTTTCGCTTTATTTACAACAGGAACTACAGTACCTTCTACTTTTGAATCCGAACTAAATGACGATACTGGCGCTCCATTATTTTGAGCCCATGGCATATATGGTGCTGCAAAACTAATCGAAACCGCTCCGACTACAGCTCCCACTAAACCTGTGAAGAAATAGCCTTTTTTACTACCTGATTTTCTCACTTCTCTCGTTTCACTATGCTCTTCATTTAAATTTGGTCCGTCGTAATATCCCATGTTTTATTTCCCCTCTCTGGTGAATTCGTATTTTCAGTATAGTCACGTTTTGTGTCCTTCTTGTGAACTCATCGTGAAATCCAATTAAAAAAATACACTTATCTAACATTGTAGACAAAAAAAGTATTTTTTGTACATTTCACCTTCAAAAGAGAGTATAAAATTACCATTTCCCTAGGCTAAATTACACAAATCGTTCTAGATTATTCTTCAAATTTATAACCAACTCGAATAACAGTACCGATATGCTTCGCTTTATCTCCTAGCTTATTTCGAAGTTTTTTAATATGGGTATCAACCGTTCGGTCATCACCGTAATAGTCATATCCCCATAACTGGTCTAATAAATGTTGACGTGATAACACAATTCCTTTGTTCTCCATTAAATACACAAGAAGTTCAAATTCTTTATGTGTCAATATAATTTCTTCTCCATCTACTAAAACAGTTCTAGATAGACGATTCACTTCTATTCCAGCTAAAGACATAGCATTTTCTTCCGCTACTCCTACCGCACCATCCGCACGTTTCAATAACGTCTTTGCGCGAGCTACTAATACTTTCGGGCTAAATGGTTTCGTTACATACTCGTCTGCACCTAATTCGAAACCTAGCAATGTATCATCCTCATCCGAACGTGCTGTCAACATAATAATTGGTACTGCTGATTCTTTTCTAATTCTTCTACAAACAGACCATCCATCTATTTCCGGTAACATAATATCTAACATAATTAAATCAATTTCATGCTCTGCAAATAACTCTAACGCTTTTTTTCCATCTTCTGCCTCGATTACTTCAAAGCCTTCATTACGAAAATAATCACTAACAATTTCACGTAATCTTCTTTCATCTTCAACAAGCAATACTGTTTTATTCATATAATCTATCCCGCCTTTTTACTCTTTCAATCGAATAATACGTTGATTGGAGCTTCCGCGAAATGGAAGTGTTAAATCTTTTTCCTCAATTTCAAACCTTCCATCGACTAAAACATCCCCATAATGTAACAACTCTATCATATCATTATTTTGAGAACTCTGTATCTCTTCTAACGTATAACCTGTATACATCCATAGGTTTTTTTTCAAATCTTTCACGATTTTTGCTACCATTTTCACTTCAGCAGCTTGAAAAAATGGATCTCCACCTGAAAATGTTACATCAGTTAATGGATTACTTGCAATCTCTTTCACAATTTCTTCTACTGTCATTTCCGTTCCGTTGCAAATATTCCACGATTTCGGATTGTGGCAACCAACGCAACGATGCGGACAGCCCGCAAAAAACACGACTGTCCGCAATCCTTCTCCATCTACTACACTATCATGAATAATATTCATCACTTTCATTTATGTTTCACCCGATCTATCTCTTCACTACGTTTCGCACTATTCCACTTTGACATATCTCCTACAAGATAGCCTGTTATACGGCGAATTCTTTCTATATTAGCCTCATCTTCATTCCCGCAACTTGGACATTCATTCCCAATAACCCCGTGATAACTACAGCACTTACAACGGTCAACAGGATGATTAATTGAACCGTATCCAACGCCATGTTCTGCCATGGCTTGTACAATTTGTTTTAATGCCTTTTTGTTATGCATTGCTGCTCCGTCTAGTTCAATATAAGTAATATGTCCCCCGTTACATAGAGCATGAAACGGGCCTTCTAAACGGATTTTATTTATCGCTTGAATGTTATAATAAACTGGAATATGGAATGAATTCGTATAGTAATTATGGTTCGTTATACCGCTAATCACGCCAAATTCTTTTCTATCTTTTTTCACAAACTTCCCTGATAATCCTTCTGCTGGAGTTGCAATTACTGAGAAATTCAGTTGATGTTCTTCTGTCGCTTTATCCATTCTATCTCTCATAAAGGAAATAATTTCATACCCAAGTTTCCATGATTCTTCATCTTCCCCATGATGCTTTCCTGTTAAAGCTACTAAACATTCCGCAAGACCGATAAAACCAATACTTAACGTCCCTTGTTTTAAAATCGAGGCTACGGAGTCTTCAGGCTGCAACGTTTCTCCACCACGCCATACACCTTGTGAATATAAAAACTGAAAATCTCTTGCTCGCTTCGTACATTGATACGCAAATCTTTCTAATAACTGCTTAATTCCTAAATCTAAATAATAGTTTAGCGCTTCAAAAAACGCTTCTTTTGAACCACTAATTAACGCTAATTTCACTAAATTAATAGACGTAAATGATAAATTCCCTCTACCAATCGCTGTTTCTTCTCCATGTATATTAGACATAACACGGGTACGACATCCCATGTAACATACTTCACTTTCTGGTCTTCCATCATAATGTACTGCATTAAACGGAGCATCTAAAAATGAAAAGTTAGGGAACAATCGTTCAGCCGTTGTCTCTAATGCTAATTCAAATAAATCGTAGTTCGGATCACTTTCTTCAAAATTCACACCTTTTTTCATCTTGAAAATTTGAATCGGAAAAATCGGTGTCTCCCCTTTACCAAGTCCAGCTTGTGTCGCTTTTAAAAGTTGTTTAATTAACATTCTTCCTTCTTTTGATGTATCTGTTCCATAATTAATAGAAATAAACGGTACTTGTCCTCCGCCCCTACTATGCATACTATTCGAATTATGAACGAAAGCCTCACACGCTTGATACGTATCATTTTCCGTTTCTTCCCATGCAAATTCTTCTATTTGTTCTTTCGTAAGCGGATATGATTGTAATCGTTTTTTATGTCTCTCAATTGTTTTTCGTACATAAGGTGCTAAATCAATATCAAAGAGTGCAAACGATTGACCACCATGCTGCATATTTTGATTCGCTTGAAAAATAATAGACGAAAGAGCCAATGCACTTTTAATGTCTTGCGGTTGTCTCATATGTCCATGTCCAGTATGAAAACCATTAGCAAGCATTTGCGCTAACGGAATTTGTGAACAAGTCGTCGTTCCTGTTGCATAAAAATCTAAATCATGTGGATATAATATATTTTCATTTATGGCTTTTTTCACTTGATCTGACAATAAATTCTCAACAGCATAATATTTTGCACTCTCAGATGCGAACGTTCCCATTACGCCCATTGGAGAGCGGCCGTCTACATTTGCATTTTCTTGCATCAAATCTTGTTCATTGCCGTGGACTATTGTCTCAAACACTTTCATTAATTCTTCTTCTCCACGTGTATTATTTTGTAACATTTATAACCCTCCACCAATATGTTGTTATCTTTTGATTAAAATGTTACTACATATAGTCTTACTGTTTCTGTGAGAAATGTAACATTACTGTGAAATTTTTTTCACGAAATAATGAATTTTTCATTTACAAAAAAGAAATGTGCTCTTTACAAATGTATGGTACAATATACGGGAAAAACTCTTTTTACCCTTTATCAACACATTTGAATAAAGGAGACTGAACTTATGGTTACTACATATCTTTTATTTATCGTTGCCTACTTACTTGGCTCGATTCCATTTGCACTAGTTGTTGGAAAAATCGGCTACGGAATCGATATTCGTGAGCACGGGAGCGGTAATCTAGGCGGAACAAACACATTCCGCACATTAGGGAAAAAAGCAGGTTTTACCGTTACAATTGCTGACATTTTAAAAGGGACATTAGCAACAAGTCTACCAATGATTTTCGGGTTAGATATTCATCCACTATGGTTCGGGTTAGCGGCTGTTCTTGGACATGTCTATCCAATCTTCGCGAAATTCCGCGGTGGTAAAGCAGTTGCAACTTCTGCTGGGGTGCTATTATGCTATTCACCAGTTGTTTTTGCAATATTGGCTGTTGTATTTTTCACCCTTTTATTTACAACAAGATACGTATCACTTTCTTCTATGGTAACAGCAGTTGTTGCTGTTATTGCATCCATTGTTAGCGGGGATAAAATCTTCATTATTGCGATGTGTTTATTAGCAGGTATGGTTATTTATAAACACCGTGCAAATATCGGACGAATTATAAATAAAACTGAACCAAAAGCAAACTTTTCAAAAAAGCAAAAATAAGATCGTAACCCACATAACGCAAAAAGAAAACGTGAAGCATATTAATACGTCTTTTTGCGTTATTTTTTATACTAAAGAAAAAGCAACATAATTTGGAGGAACTATACATGAATCTTTCCGTAACAAAAGAAGCAGCACAATGGTATAAAACTGAATTAAACTTACAATCAAATGAAACACTACGCTTTTTCGTACAATACGGTGGTTGCAGTACTGTGCAAAAAGGACTTTCTTTAGGTATTCGTAAAGATGATCCTGCACATCCTGCTGTTCAAATTCAAGAAGAAGGTATTAATTTCTTTATTGAAGGCGATGATGAATGGTTCTTCGATGGACATAATTTATCTGTTACACTTAACGAAGGTGACGACTTCCCACAATTTAATTATGAAAAATAAAAAAACGTGGCTTCTGCCACGCTTTTTTATTTTTTCTTAATTTCCTCATATTTCGCATACCACTCAGGATATAACTTTTTAAATGATACAGGGCGGAACCCTTCTTTTTTCGCACAAATATTCGTTGTGCTTGCAGTAATACACAGTTCACCATCACCATTATATATTTCATAACCATATACAACGCGAAGTGGGCTCACAGTATCTACCCATGTTTTTACGATTGCTTTTTCTCCGTAACGCATCGCTTTACGGTATGAAATTTGTAAATCTAACACAGGAGAAATAATTCCTTCTTTCTCCATTTCAACATATGAAAAACCTAAATCTTGTATAAGTTTCGTGCGACCTAACTCAAGCCACACTAAGTAGTTTGAATGGTAAACAACACCCATTTGATCTGTTTCCGCATAACGGATTTCAACTTCATGTTCTGCTACAAACATATGTATTCGCCTTCTTTCACTTCTGCTACCTTGCATACATTTAATCATAATACAGTGACATCAAAAATAAAATAAAAATAGTGAATCTTTTCCCGAAAGGAGCCAGCATATGATTCAAATTGTAACGGTTCGTAGTGGTGATAGCGTATATAGCTTGGCATCAAAATATGGATCAACACCTGACGAAATAGTAAAAGACAATGGATTAAATCCAGCTGAAACGCTCGTTGTTGGTCAGGCACTTATCGTTAATACGAAAGGGAATAATTATTATGTACAGCCTGGTGACAGCCTATATCGAATTTCTCAAACATATAATGTCCCCCTCGCTAGTTTAGCTAAAGTTAATAATTTATCTTTAAAATCTATTCTCCATGTCGGACAACAATTATATGTACCAAAAGGCACAAAACGAGCTGTAGAATCCATCACTTATTTACAACCTTCAACTATACCGATTAAAGAGAGTTTAGTTAATGCGACACGCGCCATCAATCCATTTTTAACATACTTAGCCTATTTTAGTTTTGAGGCAAAAAGAGATGGCACATTAAAAGAACCTACTGAAACAGCTAAAATTGCTAATATTGCAACGCAAGGTAAAACAATCCCTATGCTCGTTATTACAAATATTGAAAATGGTAATTTCAGTGCCGATCTAACATCAGTTATTTTACGCGACGCAACGATTCAAAACAAATTTATTACTAACATTTTGCAAACAGCTGAGAAATATGGCATGCGAGACATTCATTTCGATTTCGAGAGTGTAGCACCTGAAGACCGCGAGGCGTATAATCGCTTTTTACGAAATGTAAAAACACGCTTACCTAGCGGGTACACATTGAGCACAACTCTCGTACCGAAAACAAGTTCAAATCAAAAGGGAAAATTTTTCGAAGCTCACGATTATAAAGCGCAAGGGCAAATTGTTGATTTCGTCGTCATTATGACATATGACTGGGGATGGCAAGGCGGTCCACCGATGGCGATTTCTCCTATCGGTCCAGTGAAAGAAGTACTTCAATATGCAAAATCTCAAATGCCTCCACAAAAAATTATGATGGGGCAAAATTTATACGGGTTTGATTGGAAGCTTCCATTTAAACAAGGAAATCCACCCGCAAAAGCAATTAGCTCTGTCGCAGCTGTTGCACTAGCTCGTAAATATAATGTCCCTATTCGTTATGATTTCACAGCCCAAGCTCCTCATTTTAATTATTTTGATGAAAACGGCGTGCAACACGAAGTTTGGTTTGAAGATTCACGGTCTGTTCAAAGTAAATTCAATTTAATGAAAGAACAAGGTATAGGTGGTATTAGTTACTGGAAAATCGGTTTACCATTCCCACAAAATTGGCGTTTACTCGTTGAAAATTTTACGATTACGAAAAAGGGCTGACAAAAGTCAGCCCTTTTTGTACATTTTGTTAAGATTCATCTTTGATTTCACTTTTTAATGAGTCAATACTTTCTAAACGTCTTTGATTTTTTGCTTCAATAGCAGCACGATCTTTTTCATTAGAAAGTTCCGCTGTTTCTTTTGCTTCATTAAAGTTATCAACTGTATTTTACACCATTTCTTGTAACTTTTCAGCGTTGTCACTTCGATTATCTGGATTTGGCATGTACTTCCCTCCTAATATTGTATATACACACCATCTTAAATTACCTATCTTTCCTCAAATTTATACATAAAAAAGGAGAATGTAATATTCTCCTTTTCTTTAACCATTATCAACAATCGGTTGTTTACCTGTTTGATCTTGCATTTGCTTTCCTTTATTTCCACCAGCTTTTTTCGATTGTGTTCCAATATGATTTGGTGCAAAGTCTTTTGAATTTTTTTTCGGATTACCCATTACTATCGCCTCCTTAACACTAGTATCGTACTAGTGTTAAGAATTATTCAGCTTGCTTAAAAAGTTTCATTTCATAACGTTTTTCAATGCGCTCTTCAATGCGATCAATTGCATCACGATCGCTTAATAATTGTTGTTTATTTTCATTTACAAGTTCTTCAAACGATTTACGGCGACTTCTTCTCATGTTGTTCACCCTCTCTCCTTCGCTTTCTTATTACATAGTATGAGCAAACAAAAAACTCTTTAATCAGATTTGCAAGAAAATTTTATGTTTTAGTACTCCTAAAAAAACTCCGTGTACAATATATTGCACACGGAGTTTTTTATACCATAATATTTAAATACCCTTTCAACTTTTCATCTGCATTCATTTCATTTTCTTTATAATCATGAAGCGCCTGTAATACAAAATCATACTGCTCTAAAATATAACTTTCTAATTTCATAACATCCTCTAAGCTATTAAGCATAATTCTCGTATTACCAACTTCACTTTTTAACGCCGGTTCACATTTTAAACTTGTACATATTTCTTTCACATCTTCTTCTAATATCTCTGTTAATACATATTTCTTTCGCCCTTTTACCTTTACTCTCATAACTGGATAAAAAGCTTTTATATCTAAATAACTTCCTACATTCATACAACGTAGCCATTCTACATTACGTTTATTACGTGCAAGCATTTCTTTCACCGCTTCGTATACTACGATTTCATCAAGTGAGACCTTATTTACTTTTCTCTGTCCTTCTTCTTCAATAGCTGCACACTTTTGATAAACAGCAGCACACGTAATGCAATCGTCAAATGCATTATGAGAGCTTAAACGAATTCCAAGCATTCGCTTTAACGTTTCAAGTTTATGATTAGGCGCCTGCTTCATGTATTTCTTCGCTAAAAATACAGTATCAATTACTTTATTTTTAGGTTCAGGTAGCCCTAGCATATTTACATTACTTTTCAAAAAGCGCATATCAAAAGAAGCATTATGGGCCACAATAACATTTGTATGTAAAAATGCTAAAAATAAAGGTAATACCTCTTCAATCGTCGGTGCATCTGAAACACGATAATTGGTAATACCGGTTAAACTCGTTATTCGGTCCGGAATTGGCCGCTCTGGATTCACGTATGAAACAAATTGATCTACCAGTTCATGATTACGATATTTCACCGCTGCAACTTGAATAATTTTATCATTATAAGGGTTAAATCCTGTTGTTTCAAAATCAATTACAACATAATCTAACGGTAAGGATACATTCCCCACTCCATACACTCCTTTATCTCTAAACGATTATATTTCTTACATCATATCATGAAGTTATTACTACTTGAAAAAGAAAAGGCAGAAATGGGAACTCTCCACCTCTACCTTTTCACCATTATTTTAATTTAGCAACCCTTTTCTCCATCTCTTTTTGCGTCATCGGCCCAATAAACTTATCTTGAATGACACCTTTTGTATCTATAAAATACGAAGTTGGAATCGTAATTACTTTATACGCTGTTGTCACATCAATGTTCTTGTCCAATAAAATAGGAAAAGTAATTCCTTTTTCTTTAGCAAAATTGCTTACCTTTTCTTCCCCCCCACCTTTTTCTGAAGGCGTATAGTTGATTGCTAAAATTTCTACGTTTTCTTTATGTTCTTTATAGAAAGCCTCCATATCCGGCATTTCTTGTTGGCAAGGTCCACACCACGTTGCCCAAAAGTTTAAAATCACTTTCTTTCCTTTTAAATCTGATAGCTTTACATTCGTTCCATCTAACTTCGTTAATTCGAAGTCTGGCGCACTCTTCCCTATTTCAATACCATTCCTTGCGATAATCTCTTTCATCGCAGCTTCACTTTTTTCTTGCTTCACTTTTACCGCCTGCTCTTTATTACCAAACTGTTCATAAGCTGCGTATCCCGCTAAACAAAGTAACACTACAATAATCGTAAGCTTCCGCCACATTTTATATCACCCTAACGTATTATCTTCTTTTAACACATTCATCAAAATACTATATACCTTATTTTAGCTTATACGGACAAGCTTGGAAATATTCAGAGTCGAAATAATTAGAATATTCTTATTTAAGGTGTAATTTTTTCCTTTTTATCATATAATTAGAAAAACAGATGAAGTGTTGTTTATCTTCTTATGGGCCCATTCACCTTTTTACTTTCGTACTTATATAAACTTCAACAAAAGGGGGATTTTTTATGAATTCATTCGAAAAAATAACATTATATATTCTTAGTTTTCTTTTATACCCAATCGGTATTATTACATGGATCATTTCACTCTTTAGTAACGATCTTGAAAAAAAGAACATAGGGCGTATTTGTCTTTACATCTCTCTAGTCTCATTCGTCCTTTTCTTAATCCTTGGAATTGCAACTTTCCTTATGACTGCTACTTTTAACGTAGATCTAAATCATTCAGAATCTATCCAATATCAAATAAATGATGTTGAATAAAGATAAGGTCACTGCTCTTATCTTTATTCACATCTCTTTCAAAATGAATGACTATTTATTAATTCTTCAGGACTTCCACATGCAACAATACTTCCTTCTCTCATTATGACAACACGATCCGCTAGTATCACTTTCTCTACATCATGTGTTGCCACAATTCTCGTTACATCTCTTCCTATCCCTTCAATCATATTCCAAACCAGTTCTTGATTGCCTGGATCTAACCCAGCCGTCGGTTCATCTAAAATAATAAGAGTTGGATTTGATACAATCGCTCGCAATAATGCGAGACGTTTTCTTTCGCCTCCTGAAAGCTCTTCACCGCTTTTATGTAGCACAGTTTGACTCCCTTCAGGTAACCCTCTAATAATCGGCGTTACATTTATAAGTTCACTATTTTTTTCTAACTGATTTTCTAAACACTCTTCCCCGAAATACATATTCTCTGTTACCGTCGTTCGGAAAAAACGTGGTTCTTGCCAAACTGTAGTCATACGAGCTTCATTACCATAATAAGCAATGCTACCGTTAGATGGTTTATACAAGCCCGTTATTAACTTTAAAAGCGTTGTTTTTCCTGCACCGCTTTCTCCCACAATAATAACGAGTTCACCAGGACGAATTTGCAAATCAATATTACGAATTCTGCATTTCTCTTCGTCATTCTCCTGAAATGAAACATTTGTTATCCTGATACCCATCGCTCTTTCTACATTGTTATCTGCTGCTCGTTTATTTAAAAAGCAAAAAGTTCTATTTGCCGAAGCGACTGCAACTTGTGTCATTATTAATAAATCGCCCACATAATGGACAGGGAAAAAGAGCATCTCAATTGTCGCTAACACTGCAATGAGTGAACCAACTTCTATTTCTCCCCTCATTATTTTTTGTGCACCTATAATGAGAACAAGGATATATGCTCCTGTTTCAATCACCGTTCCAACTACTCCAATACAATGTTGCATCATCGTCTTCTTTACTTCCGATTTATACGATTGTGCCGTTACTCTTTTAAATAAGCGAATTGCCCATTTTTCTTTTTGTAAACTCCGCAAATCTTGTATCCCCTTTACAAACTGTGACACCATCTCTACAACACTTGAGTGATTTTTTTGAGCAACGCTTGCAATATCTCTTACCTTTTCTCCCATCAGTATTGGAACAATTGTACTTAAAAATAAAAACGGAGTTACCCACAATATAAACTGTATATCTATATGTTGTAGTGCTATGAAAGCTCCAATAAATTGGGCAATAGCGTGTATATATTCTATTAATATAGAGCCATATAATCTGACCCAGTTCGGAATATCAGACACGACCAAAGTTTCTAACTCTCCTTGCTTAATCTTCTCACTCTCTTCAAACGGTAATGAGAAATAGTGACGCAATAATTCTATACGTTTCGTTTGTAATATACGTTGACTCGCTTTTGAACTTATATAATCAAATAAAAGATTGTTCGCCCACATTAAAAAGCGACTACCCGCAAATAAAGCTATATATAAATACGCACCTTTTAGCTCTCTTTGAATAAGATTGTCTACAATTAATCCCATGAAAATTGGGCGTGATAAATTTAAAATGGCAGCAATTATCCCACTACATACAGCTGCTATTACTAATATTTTCTCTTGTCGTAACGGCAACAATATTCTTTTATACTCTGTCATGACGTTTCCTCCATTTTTATAGTAAAAAGAAAGGGATGAAACCAAATGGTTTCATCCCTTTCCATAAAATAAGGAAGCTAACTATTGTTAGCTTCCTTATTGTTCATTTCAATTATTTAGTTCGACACTTTTGATTCTTCAATTTTCTCACGAAGAACCATTTGCAGAATACCACCGTGACGGTAGTAATCAATTTCAACTTCACTATCGAAACGAGCTACTACTTCAAATTGTTTTTCGTTGCCATCTAAATCAGTTGCAACTACTTTTACAAGATCACGTGGTCTAACTGATTTGTCGATTTGAATTTCAAATGACTCGTTACCAACAAGACCTAACGTTTCAGCACTTTCGCCATCTTTAAATTGAAGTGGTAATACACCCATTAACACTAAGTTACTGCGGTGAATACGTTCGAAGCTTTCTGCGATTACTGCTTTAATACCTAATAAGTTAGTACCTTTCGCAGCCCAGTCACGAGAACTTCCCATACCATAATCTTTACCAGCAACAACTAGAAGACCTGTGCCATCTTCTTTATATTTCATAGCAGCATCATAGATAGATGTTACTTCACCAGTCGGCCAGTATGTTGTATATCCGCCTTCTGTTCCTGGTGCAATTTGGTTTTTAATACGGATGTTCGCGAATGTACCACGCATCATAACTTCATGGTTACCACGACGAGAACCGTAAGAGTTAAAGTCAACTGGTTGTACGCCGTTTTCTAATAAGTAGCGTCCAGCTGGTGTGTGCTTACCGATTGAACCTGCTGGTGAAATGTGGTCTGTCGTTACAGAGTCACCAAATTTACCAACTACACGTAAGCCTGATAACGTTTCAACTTCACCTGGTTCTTTAGATAAACCTTCAAAGAATGGTGGGTTTTGAATGTATGTTGAATCATTATCCCAAGTATATAAAGCTTCGTTTGAAGTTTGGATTTCATTCCAACGCTCATTGCTGTTAAATACTTGTGCATATTCTTTCTTGAACAGTTCAGATGTAACAACGCTTTGAACTACATCTTCAATTTCTTTAGCTGATGGCCAAATATCGTTGAAGTAAACAGCATTGCCATTTGCATCTTTACCGATTTCATCATTTTTCAGGTCAATATCAACAGTACCTGCAAGTGCATATGCCACAACAAGTGGTGGTGATGCTAAGTAGTTTGCTTTTACAAGTGGATGAATACGACCTTCAAAGTTACGGTTACCAGATAAAACAGATGTTACTAGTAAGTCGTTTGCTGCGATTGCTTCTTCTAATTCTGGCGCTAATGGACCAGAGTTACCGATACAAGTCGTACAGCCGTAACCAACTGTTTGGAAACCTAATTGATCTAAATATGTTGTTAAACCAGACTTATCTAAGTACTCTGTAACAACTTTAGATCCTGGTGCTAATGATGTTTTTACATACTCAGGTACTACAAGTCCTTTTTCAATTGCTTTCTTCGCAACTAGACCTGCTCCAATTAATACGTATGGGTTTGATGTATTTGTACAGCTTGTAATTGCTGCGATTGCAATTGCACCTGTTTTCATCGTTACTTCTTTATCTTCTAATGTAACCTTCACTTCTTTATCGAACTCTTGCTCATTAAATCCAAGTCCTTGTGTTCCAACTGGTGCTACAACAGCTTTATGGAACGCATCTTTCATATCTGAAAGTGGAATTAAATCTTGTGGGCGTTTCGGTCCAGAAAGGTTAGATTCAATTGTATTTAAATCAATTTC
The DNA here is from genome assembly GCF_022663635.1 of Bacillus cereus group sp. BfR-BA-01356. NCBI lineage: Bacteria > Bacillati > Bacillota > Bacilli > Caryophanales > Bacillaceae > Bacillus > Bacillus cereus group sp. BfR-BA-01356. The sequence continues at coordinate 23,083 of NZ_JAKUFX010000012.1, forward strand.
AACAAGATCAGTATAGATTGGATCTTTACTGTCTGCTGTATAGAATAAACCGTTCGCTTTACAGTATTCTTCAACAACGCGAATTTGTTCTTCATCTCTACCTGTTAAACGTAAGTATTCTAATGAAATATCATCGATTGGGAAGAATCCACAAGTTGCGCCGTATTCTGGTGCCATATTTGAAATTGTTGCACGGTCAGCTAAAGGCATGCTCTTTAGTCCATTACCGAAGAACTCAACAAATTTACCAACTACACCTTTTTGACGTAATACTTGTGTTACTTTTAATGCAACGTCTGTCGCTGTAGTACCACTTGGAAGTGTACCAGTTAATTTCACACCGATTACTTCAGGTACTGGGAAGTATGAAGGCTGTCCAAGCATTCCTGCTTCTGCTTCAATACCACCAACGCCCCATCCAAGAACGCCGATACCGTTAATCATTGTTGTATGTGAGTCTGTTCCAACTAATGAATCTGGGTATGCAACTAAGTCACCTTCAGCATTTTTCACAGCATGAACAACTGGTGCTAAATATTCAAGGTTTACTTGGTGTACAATACCTGTAGCTGGTGGAACCGCACGGTAGTTATCAAATGATTTCTGTGCCCAGCTTAAAAATTTATAACGTTCTTCATTACGTTTAAACTCTAAGTCCATGTTGAATGCAAGCGCGTCTGCCGTACCCGCTCTATCAACCTGTACAGAGTGGTCAATTACAAGGTCTACAGTAATTTCAGGATTAATTTTGTCAGGATCTCCGCCCATGTCTGCCATTGCTTTACGAAGCGAAGCCAAATCAACAACAGCTGGAACACCAGTGAAATCTTGTAAAATTACACGAGATGGTTTAAATGGAACATCGATATCTTGAACATCTTTCGTTCCCCATTTCGCTAAATTTGTAACATGCTCTTCTGTGATTACACGTCCGTCTACTTGACGAAGTACTGATTCAAGTAAAACTTTCACGGAATATGGTAATTGAGATACGTTGCCAACCCCTGCATTTTCAAGCGCTTTCAAATCATAATAATGATACGTTTTTCCATCTACTTCAAAAGTTGCACGTGATTGAAATGGATTATGTTTGACCATTATGTTTCCCCCCTGTTAAACGTGACTAAGTTGTCTGAATATAAAATGTAGACAAACTTTTCAATACCTTACGATAATATCTTATTACAACTTTCTAAATAAGTAAATAATAAGAAACTTATAGATTATCATAAGTTTTCTTTATGTTTCTAAATTTGAATAGCTTTCATGCTCCTTATGAATACTATTATCATAAAGTAAAGTGCTCTATCCGCGGTTTACTTACAGTTCGTACATACTATGAACTGCTCATCATTCAACATACAAAAAATGTTATAGAGGTGAAATAAAATGGGTAAAAGAAAAGCAAATCATACTATTTCAGGAATGAATGCTACATCTGCACAAGGACAAGGAACTGGTTACAATGAAGAATTTGCAAACGAGCCTTTAACTCCAGCAGAGCGACAAAATAATAAGAAACGTAAAAAGAACCAGTAAAGAAAAATCCCAAAAGGTCTATTTTCCTTTTGGGATTTTTTCTAATGTTTATAACGTAGTAATTCCGAAACCGTTACAAATCGATAGCCCTGCTTTTTCAGTTCAGGTAAAATTTTTGCTAGTGCCGCTACCGTTTGACTACGATCATTTCCTCCATCATGTAACAATACAATATCGCCACTTTTAGCATTTTTCACTACATGATTTACAATGGATTCAACCCCTGGATTTGCCCAATCACGTGGATCTTGATGCCACGACCATAGAACAGTTTGATAACCAGCTTCTTTCGCTGTTTTAAATACAGCGTCGTTAATATATCCGCCAGGAGGACGGAATAACAAAGGTTCTTTCACCCATTTTTCAAAAAATTTCTTTCCATCTAAAATATCATTTTCTAATTTTTCATCTGATGAATTACTCGCATACAAATGATTCATCGTATGATTTCCAATTTCATGTCCCTCTTTTAACACTTGTTTCACTAAATATGGATTGCGCTGAACTCGAAATCCAATCATAAAAAATGTCGCTTCAGCCTTATATTGACGTAATAAATCTAAAACTTGTGGTGTATACGTTGGATCTGGTCCATCATCAAATGTAATTGCAATAATTTTTTCATTATTAGGTACTTCCCATGTTACATAACCAGTTGGTTCTAACTCTTTTCTGAGCAACATTTTCGCTTCCACTTTTTCCACTTGAAATATATGTACTGCACATAGCAAAGAAAAAACTAATAGAAAAATTTTCTGTTTTAGCATAACGTTTACTAAAGCAGCAAGGTTGTCGAATAAACAACAACCTCATTTACTTTTCTAATTGATCTACATTTCGCATTATATTTTGGAGATTATTTTCATATTGCTCAAGTTGTGGACGTTGTGTTTCTGAAGCTACCTCTAGTGCATTTTGAATTTGTTCATATGCTTCCTGAACCTCTTGGCGTAATTTTTTTAAATCATGACCGTAGTTTGGATCATTTTTCACAATGTTGTTAAATGCATTTTCTGCTTGTGTAACGCCTTGCTGCGCTGCTTGAAACGCTTGTTGTTTATCTTTATGATATGGCATTATATAATCCCCTTTCTGTAATAGTTAGTCCCAATTATCTTTACCTTTTTTTCTAAAAACATTCTCGTATAAATTTGCAAACTTCTCTCATTCTAAAGAGGAAGAGGAGGTGTCACATACAATGGGAAAAAACAATCGTGAAGCGAAAGAAAAAAAGGACAACCTGAACCATTAAGCGGATCTCATAAAGTAAAAAACCGTAACCATTCACGCCAAAAACATCATGCGCATCATGATATGTAAAACAAAAAGTGCACACTAGCTATCTTTTCCACATACAATGTTTATATTTTTCCATTTATTCTTCACCCCTAATTCATTCATGCATAACATAGTATGAATTGAGATTTTACGGAGGGTGTCTTACATGGGCAAGAAAAAGAAGGATTGTCTTTTTCATGTTGATGGTTTCGAAGAATGGATGGATCAATTTTGTTCTGACTCTTGTAGTAACTTTAGTTTCCCAAATCAAATTCATATTGACCTTTGCGAAACGGAACAAGAATACATTTTGGAAACAGATGTACCAAATGTAACTGAACAAAATGTAGTCATTAAAAAGATGAAGACAGGCCTAACCATTTGCATACTTCATAATAATATTTCTTTACAGCGGATCATTCCTTTACCCGATAATATTATTTATAAGAAGATGCTAGCCTGCTTAGAAAATGGATATTTAGCCATTCATATTTCCAAAAATGAAGTTGCTGATAAGCATGAAAAGAAAGTTCTTTTTTCAAATTAAGAGTTAATATAATACACACTAAGCCCCAGTTGGTTACTGGGGCTTATGTTATTTCGCATGCATTTCTATATTAGAATTTCTATCATATCTTTTTTTCGATAAACCTTTTGTAACTAAAAGCACAGGAAATGCCACAGTTGAAAATATAGCTAATGCTGAAAATACTGCAAACCCATTTTGGTACCCGTAGTAATCGAGAAGTACTCCTCCAAACCACGGACCTATTACTGCTCCAATTCCCGAAAAACCCATCGCACCGAAGTATGTTCCTTTTAGATGCGCAACAGCAATATCATCAATAAATACATCCGTCATCGAAAACATTAAGACTTCTCCAATTGTAAAAATAATTGTACAAACGGCAGCACCTAGCATAGATTCTACTATTCCAAAGCCAAATAATCCCCCGCTCACAAATAAAGTCCCAACCATAATTGATGTTAACGGTGTATACTTTTTGCACATTTGAATAACAGGGTATTGGATAATCACTACAACAATTGCATTTAAAGCGAGCATATATGAGAATAGCTTCACCCCATCCTCAAATATATGTGCATTTGCAAAATATTGAGATACTGTCGTCGTTAAATGTGAAAAACCGCAATTACTCAAAATAATACCGACTAAAGCAACTAAAAATACTATATCTTTTCGCAATATACGCATTGCATTTAACATTGTAACAGGTTTTTCTGTACTCACTTTCTTTTTTTCCATTGGATACTTCTTAAATTGGAACGCTAATATAGCTGTATATAGAATATATACCCCAGCTGCTACTAAAAAAGGAATTGTTGATTTTGCACTTCCAATCTGTAATCCAACAATTGGTCCAATAGCAACTCCAACATTTATTGCACCGTATCGTAAGTTATAGACGAGTAACCGATACTCAGGCTTTGTTAAATCTGATAATAATGCTCTTGATGTTGGCTCAAAAAACGACCTACATAATCCATTTAAAGCGTTTAATAAAAAGAAACTTAAAACATGATCCGCAAGTGAAAAACCTATAAACACAAAAATCCAAACGATCATGGACCAGAGCATAATTGTTTTCCGGCCAAATCGATCTGATAAATTCCCTCCGATAAAACTAGCAAAAACACCAACAAGTGCACTCGTTCCGATAATAGCACCAGTCATTCCAGCTGATACACCTTTAACAGTCGTTAAATAAATCGCTAAAAAAGGGATACTCATTGAAGTTGCAAACCTAGCAAACAATGTCCCTAAAATAATACTCATTCCAAGCGGATGAATATGCTGTAACTTCCCCTTCATCGTTAAACCTACTCTCTCTATTTTCACAAAAAAAAGAAAGCAAAGGATCTGCTTTCTTTTCCTTTTTCTATACTTGAGCTGTTGATACCCGAGTTGTTCTCGTTATGTCCATATCAATTCCATATGTGAACTGTAATTCTTTACACACATCTTTAATTAAGATTGCGACATTATACTTTTCATTAAATTGTAAAACTATGTTTTCTACTTCTTCATATGTATACTTATATTCCCCTGTAATGACACTTTTTAGATCAAAGCATTCGTTAATACAAAGTTGTACAAGTAGCTGGTCATATTTCTCTATTACATCTTCTTTCTTCCAAAGTAACTCTTTTACATATAACCGATCAAACTTCACACTTTCTCGATTACAATCCGTTAAAATCCGGGTCATTTCATTTAATTCTCGATATAATTCAGAAATATTTCTGCTTAAACTAAGCAGTTTATCTACGCCGTTTTCATATAACATATTCATTCCACCCCCGCATTTTCTTTTTCTTATTATAGCAAGAAAATTCTAAAAATAGTTTCTTTCTTCTGAAATATTAGGAAACTAATTTCAATTGCTTTACAATGAAACTAGTTAATGCGAGAGGAGAAAGAAAATTGGAGCACAAATTATATTACACTGACGCTTATAAGCAAGACTTTACTACTAAAATTATAAAGCAAGATTATGATAAAGACGGTAACTTATACGTTGTTTTGAATGAAACAGCATTTTATCCGACAGGTGGCGGACAACCATATGATACTGGTACATTAAATGATATCAATGTAATCAATGTAGAAGAGATAAACGGAGAAATTCGTCACTACATTGCAGAACAATTACATACAGAAGACGTAGAAGGTAAAATCAATTGGGAGCGCCGTTTTGATCATATGCAACAACATGCAGCTCAGCACATTTTATCTGCTGCTTTTTGGGACCATTTTAACATGCCTACAATTGGATTCCATCTTGGTAAAGAAACAGTAACAATTGATTTAGAAACAGAAAATCTTCATGCAGAAACGGTTGAAAAAGCAATACAAATTGCAAACAAAATTGTTTTTGAAAACCATCCAATCCGCATCCAGTGGATGAACTTAGGAGAAGCGAAAAGGTTGCCCCTTCGTAAAGAACCGACTATGACAGAAAATATACGCGTTGTTATGATCGAAAACTTTGACTACAACGGCTGTGGTGGAACGCATCCGAAACGAACTGGTGAAGTTGGTCCTATTCAAGTACTAGGATGGGAGCGCAATAAAGGTGGTATACGCTTAACGTTTATCGCTGGTTGGCGTACACTTAAATTAATGGGACAACAGCAACAAATTATGAAAAATGTTTCTAAACAATTAAACAGTAGCGAAACTGATATTCCAGCAAAAGTGGCGCAACTGCTTACTTCTCAAAAAGAAAACGAAAAAGCAATACAAACAATGAATGAAAAATTATTATTTGCAGAGGCAAATGAACTACTTCTACAACCTATAAAAATTCATGCCGGCATACTTATTTCTAAAGTATTTACAAATCGTTCTATGCAAGAAATCGCAAAACTTTCCGCTATTATTACAGAACAACAAGAGCATGCAATTACGTATTTCGTCATCGAAAATGATGAAAAACTACAATGTATTCTCGCTTGCGGAAAATCAGTATCACTCGATATGAATGCTCTTTTAAAAGATGCTCTTCCTACAATTGAAGGAAAAGGTGGCGGAAATAAAAAGAGTGCTCGCGGTGGCGGGAAAGCAATTATGAGCGGAGATGAATTTTTAAATCAGCTTGTTTCTTCTTTACAGTCGGCGGTGTAAAACATTTTTAGGAAGGATAGCTAATAGCTATCCTTCCTCTATAGTTACAGGCCAATATTTTGTTTCAATCCTTGGTAACTCCCTGCATTTGAAAAACCTTCACTTATAAGAGTTATAAAAGTTTCCGAAAAACCATAGTGACTTAAATCTTTAATCGGCACCATTTGCACATCATGAATCGGATTATGATCAAATTCATTTAAGGGTAACGTAATTTCCCCTGTAATCTTTTCAAGTAAAAATTTAATATGTAATAAAGATGGACTGGCATCCGGTTTATCACAAACATAGAGTAGCTTCTTAATTTTAACTTCTAATCCCGTTTCTTCTCTCATTTCTCTAATCATCGCCTCTTCTAACATTTCACCATTCTCCACTCTTCCTCCAGGTAAAGACCAATTCCTATTAGCAACTTTTTGCTTTACTAGCAATAATTTTTCACCTTCAATTAAAATTCCCGTAACACGAACTTGCATTACATTTTCCATATGTAATCTCCTCTTCCCATTATATTTACAAATTAACCCTTCCATAAAAAGAACGTACGTTTTATAATTAAAGAAAATTATGGAAGAAAGTAGTTGTTACATTCATGCGTCCACCTTTAACAAAGTCTATATCAATTGAAGATTTCCAAAACTATTATTGGTTAAAAGCAGAACTCCAAACATTTTGTCGTGAGCATGGGTTGCCAGCTAGTGGCTCTAAGATTGAAATAACCGATTGTATCTCACATTATTTAACTACGGGGAAAGTGTTAAAAAACAGCTCTGGGCAAAAAGTGAGTAAAGCTTCCCTCTCTTATAAAGACCTTTCTCTTCAAACGATTATTACTAAAAATCACCGCTGTAGCGAAGAGGTTCGTGCTTTTTTCAAAGAAAAAATCGGAACAAACTTCCGCTTTACAGTAGCTCTTCAAAAATTTTTCAAAGAGAATATTGGAAAAACATATGAAGACGCGATAACGTTTTGGTATGAAGAGAACGAACGAAAAAAAGATCCTACATACAAAACAACTATCGGTGCACAATTTGAATACAATCGCTTTACTCGTGACTTTTTCGAAGATCCAAATAATAAAGGGAAAGCAAAAGCTGATGCGATTGCTGCTTGGAACGAAATGAAAGCGAAGCCTGGTAGCAATGTTTATGTTCCTCAAAAAGTAGAAAACTAGTTACCTCGCTAGTCTTCTACTTTCTCAAATAATAGCGCCATCCCTATCCCGCCTCCAATTCCTAATGTAGCAATTCCATATTTCATAGACTCTCTTTGAGCCTGATAAAACAAACGTGTTACAAGCATAGCCCCAGATGCACCGTACGGATGACCGAGCGCAATTGCCCCACCATTTACATTTAATTTTTCATACGAAATTTGTAACTCTTTTGCGCTAGCAACAACTTTTGAGGCGAATGCTTCATTTATTTCAAAATAATCGATGTCCTCTACTTTTACATTCATTTCGTTTAATAATCTGTTCACCGCAAATATTGGACCAGTCCCTGGAAGATTAGGATCCACTCCCACTACAGCACTACGAACGAAACGAAGGACAGGTTTATAACCTAACTTTCGGGCTTGTCCCTCTTCCATTACAAGAACAGCACATGCCCCATCATTTACACCACATGAATTACCTGCCGTCACTGTTCCATTTTGTAAAAATGCGGGCTTTGTTCTTTTAATGATTCGTTCATAATTCATTTCTGGTTTTATAGATTCATCTAATAATCCATTAAAAGAAAATATCTCATCATGTATATAGCCTTTTTCTAACGCTTGCAGTGTCCGCTTATAACTAAGACAAGCATACTCGTCTTGCATTTCTCTCGTTATATTATAACGCTCCGCAACATATTCAGCCGCTACTCCCATGTCAGGATCACCAATTGTTTCAGGTGAAAATCGTGCTCTTTTTTGAAAAGGTGACGTACTTGTACTCTCTACTCCCCCGGCGATATAACACTTACCTGCCCCGCCTTGAATGAGATGACACGCAGTTCGAATTGCTTCTAAACCAGCACCACATTGCCGATCAATCGTTACACCAGGAATATGATAGCCAAGTCCTGCCTCTAAAGCAGATAATCTTGCAACATTCCCTCCTGGCCCAACAACATTCCCTAATATAACATCGTCTATCTCTCTCTTAATTCCTTTACTTAAAAACGTAAGAAGCGGCGTTGTTAATTGATGAACTTCATACTCTTTTAACATCCCATTCTTCTTACCGATAGGTGTTCTTTTCGCCTCTACAATAACTGCCTTATTCATATGTTTTCTCCCGGTTTTCAATCATGCTTTTTGCTTCCATACGAGCGATTTTCCCACTATTTGTATAAGGTATTCCATCTACAAAATGCCATTCTTTCGGTATTTTAAACGAGGATAATCGTTGTAAGCAAAAACTTTTTAATTGTTGTTTCGTAGCACTTCCTTTTACGATCGCGACCGGCTTTTCACCCCAGTAACTATCTTTCACACCAATTACAACTATTTCATCAACAGCTGGGTGTTCATGTAATACACTTTCTATTTCTTCTGGATAAATATTGATTCCTCCAAATAAAATCATATTCTTCTCTCTACCAACAATATATATGAAGCCTTCTTCATCTTCATAGCCTACATCTCGCACTGTCATCCAGCCTTCTGCATTCAACTCCCGTGTTAAAACCCCATCTATTATGTATCCCATAAAAAACTGATCACTTTTCACATAAACAGTTCCTATTTCACCTTTTTGTACTTCTTCGCCTGCTTCATTACATATTCGAACTTGCACATTATGACAAGGTTTTCCTACTGAATTTGGCCTTCTTTCGCTTTCTGCATCGACTAGTGCTGTTACAAAACTTAACTCTGATGCACCATAAAATTCATATCTTTTTGCATAAGGAAATATATTCTTTATTTTTTCTTTCGCTTCAGCTTCCCATTTCGCTCCTGACGAAATAATTTTCACTTTATTTTCTATTAATCTACTTTCTTTATATAAAGATTCAAGCATTGTTGGAACTGTATACATAACTGATATATTTTCAGTTTCTAACTTATCTAATACTTGATTTGGAAAGAACTTTCTCATAATGTGCACTGTTTGTCCTACATATAATGCACTTATTGCCCCATATAAGAAAAGAGAATGAACGAGCGCCCCAACTATTAAAATCGAATCCTCCCTTTTCATATGAAAGTCATGTACATTACAATCAAAACTATGAACCCACGATTGTTGTGCACGTAAAAATGCTTTTGCTGTTCCTGTTGATCCTGATGTAAATCCCATATAAAAAGGAGCATGTTGTACACTTTCTACAGTGGAATATGTAGGAAGATATTTCTCTATCATTCTTTTCCACTCATCAATTTCAATTACTCTTCCTTCTTCATCCAATAGATCATTCACCTTATATCGTTCTGTCACAATCATATCCGGATTACTAATTTCAATTCTTTCTCTGAGCTCATCTTGTTTCCACTTTATATCTAACGGAACACAAACCCACCCGGCCATAGCGGCACCAGAAAATAGTTGTAAAAACTCTATACGATTTTCTAATAGGATTGCTATCGTTTTATTCTTCGATTTTTTTTCATTTAACCAGCTTGCTACTTTACAAACTGATTCGAACCACTCTTCATATGTTAAAACTCTATCATTTTCCTTTATCGCTATTTTATTTGGTTGTAGAGAGGCATGCTTTTTATATTCTTTTGTAATCCCCATATGAGACGTCCTTTCTTTACAAAAATAATAAAAAGAAACACGCAATGAACGTGTTTCTTCCCTTTATCATCCCGCATTTGTATATTTTCCATTCTTTAAAGCGGGCGTAATAATATGTTTCAATGAACGATGTAATTTTGTTACGAGAACTGCCGCAATAATTGCTTTTATACAATCCCCTGGTAAAAACACAGCACTCACTTTCATTATCTCCCATACAGAAACATCCATTAAGAACGCTTGTACAGTAATACCAAATACATAAACTACGAAAATACCACCAATTATATTAATACATAATACTTTTATAATAGAAACTTCACGTAAACGCTCAATTAAATAACCAATAACAAACGCCCCAATGATGTAACCAAGTAAATATCCTGCACTTGGTCCAACAAATACACCAAGGCCACCACGTCCACCAGCAAGCAATGGTGCTCCAACTCCTACAATAAGTAAGAAAATAAGCTGACTTAACGCACCTAGACGTGATCCTAACAACCCACCCGCAAGCATAACACCGAGTGATTGCAATGTAATTGGAACTGGTGTAATAGAAAGAGCAATCGGAGGTATTAACCCTAACACTCCCATAATAGAACTAAATAAAGCGACGAAAACTAAATTTTTTGTATTCATATTTGCTTCTCCTATTTGTAAACTTAAAATTGTTTTTAGATAACATATCACAAAAATTATATTATCTTTCCACCCCTCTTTTGTCAACCGTTAATGTATTAGAGTTTACAAATAGAAGTTCACTTATTTCTCTCTATGCAAATGCTCCAGTTCTTTCCGAAGCGCCTGTTTTAAAAACTTCCCAACAGATGTTTTCGGTATTTCTTCCATAAAGACAATATCGTCTGGCAACCACCACTTCGCAAACTGTGGTTTTAAAAACTCATATATTTCTTCTTTTGTAACCGTACTATTTTTCTTTTGAACAACGCAGGCAATTGGTCGCTCTTGCCACTGAGGGTGAGGAACTGCAACGACAGCCGCTTCAAATATAGCATCATGTGCCATTAAAGCATTTTCAAGATCGACCGAAGAAATCCATTCTCCCCCGCTTTTAATAACATCCTTCGTACGGTCAACAATTTTCACGCAACCTTCCTCATCCACTGTGACAACATCACCAGTATATAACCATCCATCGCGAAAACCTTCGACAGTACGATTATCGTTATAATAGCTTTCAGCGATCCAAGGTGCTCGTAAACATAATTCTCCCATCTCAGTACCATCCCACTTCACGTCACCATTTGTACCGACTACTTTCATCTCGACACCAGGTACAAGATATCCTTGTTTAGAGCGAATTTCTAGTTGCTCTTCATACGATACTTCCGTTTCATAACTTTTTAAACGCGCAAGTGTTACGAGTGGACTCGTTTCAGTCATACCATATGCATGTATGAACGGAACATTATGTTTCTGTTCAAATGCTTTAATAACACTTTTCGGCGCAGCTGCACCTCCGCATAGTATTCTCGTCATACTAGATAAATCGTAACTATTATTTTCTAACTCTTGTAATACGCCGAGCCAAATTGTCGGCACACCCGCAGCTAACGTCACTTTTTCTGATTGAATCATCTCTAATAAAATTTTCGGAGTAAACATCGGTCCTGGAAGAACTTGTTTTGACCCAAACCAAGTAGCAGCGAAAGGAAGTCCCCAAGCGTTCACATGGAACATCGGTACAATCGCCATTGCAGCATCATTTTCCGATAAAGCAGCTGTATCCGCTAAACCGAGTGCCATACAGTGTAATACAGTACTACGATGCGTATATACAACACCTTTCGGATTTCCTGTAGTCGCTGACGTATAACACATACCAGCTGGTGTATTTTCATCAATATCTTTTACAAATTGAAAATTGGGATCGCCTTCTTCTAATAGCTTTTCATAATGATATACAGGCTTCAGCGTAGTGTTTGGGAGTTCATCTTTATCAGTCATAATAATGTAAGCTTGTACAGTTGATAATTGTGATTGAATATTTTCAACAAGCGGTACGAGATCTTCATCTATAAGTAGAATTCGGTCTTCTGCGTGCTGAATAATGTATGAAATATGTTGAGAAGATAAACGAATATTAATTGTGTGTAAAACGGAAGCAATACCAGGAATAGCAAAATACGCCTCCACATGTCGATGATGATTCCACGCTAACGTTCCTACACGTTCGCCTTCCTTAATCCCAAGCTTTTTTAACGCACTAGAAAGTCTTCTCGTCCTTTCTCCTAGCTGCTTATACGTTAATGTCGTAATGGTATCATGTGTACGAGAAACAATTTCTTTCTTCGAAAACAGTTTCTCTGCTCTTTCCATCATAGAACTAATTGTTAGCGGTACATTCATCATCATATTGGTTATATCCCCCTTTAAAACGTTTTCATTTTTTCGTTTATTATAACAGACTTCCGCAAATGATTACGACATTTTTCTGTATTTTCTGAATTATTTCTTTGGAAATAATTCAGAACGATAAACTATCTATCTTTTTTCTTACTTTCTTTTTCAGTTTAAAAATAAAACGATTACTGTATTCCTTATTTTCTACTAAAATTCGATATATCTCCCATACTCCTAACACACGAACAAAAAGATAAACTCCGATTTGTTGTTATCAAAATAAAAAAACTCCTTGATTCATTTAAAGGAGTTTTCAATGTAAGATATTTCATTGATTCACATATCCTTCTCTAGATATACAATATCTTTTTGTATCGCGATTCTTACCTTTAATAAACATATCCTTCTGAATTGTATATTTGTACTCCATATTCAAACGTTTCATTAATTTTTCAGATGCTTCATTTTCTGAATCACATCCCGCTTCAATACTATTAAGATGCAACTCATGAAAGCCATAGTAGAAAAAAGCTAATGCAGCCTCCGTGGCTAATCCTCTTCCCCAATATTTTCGAGATAAGGCGTATGCAATTTCTGCTGTATGTGTGACCAAATCATATTTTATAAATCCACACGTACCTATAAGTTTTTTCTCCTCTTTTAATACAATTCCAAGAGGTGCTACTTGCCCTTCATTATATTGCCCCACAATTTCTTCTACATAGTTATATGTGTCACATAACGATCGATGAGCATCCCATACAGTAAAAGTTGTCATCTCTTTATCTGTAGCATACTCATATATATGTAAACTATCACTCATATTCATTTTCCTTAACATAAGTCGTTTCGTATACAACGTTGGATATGACCATTTCTCAATGATCATAACGGCTTCTGCTTAAACTTTTCATAATGTCGTACTTTTAATAGAAGGATATTCCCGCAATCTGTACAAATATAAGCATCCACCGGTGAAGATGTGAACATCGTTTCCTTTTTCCGTATTTGTGCATATCCGACAAACTCACCTTCTCCTATGTTTTGAGAACCACAATTAGAGCATGTCTGCACGGTTTTTTGTTTCATGAGAGCACCACCTTTAATCTGTTTCCACTCCCTTCGACAGCTCACTTCCATTTCCCTTCCAAAAAACCTCTTATTCTCTCACATTTCAACAGGAATCTCAAAACAAAAATCGTATATGTACTATGAAATATATTTATTAACGGAGGAATTTTATGACTACTGTTATGACACTCGATATAGCAACAGAAATTGAAAATGCAGAAATTGATATGCTCTCTTCTAGATTAGAGAGACTACAAACAATAAGCGGAAACCCAATGCAAGTGCAAATGAAAAATTTCGGTAGTGCCACTGCCTTTTCATCAAAAATAATTGCCGGTCCTGCTTTTAATACGGTAAAAGGTATTACAAATGCAGATGCGATTGATGCAATCATTTCTTATTATGAATCACTACAAATCCCTTGTCGTTTTGAAATTACCCCAGCACAAGGTACAACTGAATTATTTCAATACTTATCTCAAAAAGGGTTTTATCAATCTAGCTTCCATACTGCTTTGTATAGTATACCGAGAGAGGGTTCATCACTTCCTCCTTCTAATATTACAATACGAAAACTAAAAGAAAATGAGTTTGATATTTTTGCAGACATATATATACGTGGATTTAATATGCCATCCTTTACAAAAGATAGCGTGCGCCAAAATAATGAAATTCTTTACAATGAACCAGGATGGCATTTTTTCATAGCTGAAGTTCAAAATATCCCTGCTGGTATTGGTGTCCTGTATATAAATAAGGGTGTCGCATCATTAGCTGCTTCTGCTACTTTACCAGAATTTCAGCGTAAAGGCTGTCATACTGCATTAATTCAAAAACGAATTAAGACAGCTATTGAATCCAATTGTACTTTAATAGTTGGACAAGCAAGGTTCGGTAGCGGCAGTCAAAATAACATGGAACGTGCCCACATGAAAATTGCTTATACAAAATCAATATGGACCGCAAAAGACATATAATTTACTTTATTTCTCCTTCCGTTACATTTTTAAACATTTTATGACAAATCCTTTTCTATCCTATTAATCATTTGAATATTCAAACTAGATTTGTTACGCTATTACTAGATACATCATTCAACTTGCAATATGAAAAGAGAATTCTAATCAAACTACAAGGAGGAGAAATGTATGACTAAACATGATCATGGTTTAAAAGAAAAAGTAGAAGGTGCCATTGATAAGGTAAAAGGTGAAGTAAAAGAAGTTGTTGGGAAAGTAACTGACAATAAGAAATTACAAGCTGAAGGAAAATGGGATAAGGTGAATGGCACTGCTAAAGATACAGTTGGTAATGTAAAAGAAAAAGTACATGAATATAAAGAACACAAGAAAGAAAAATAAAAAAAGAGCCCATCGGCTCTTTTTTTATTTTCCTTCATTCTTCTCTAGTACGTATAAATCTTCTTCGATATTCGTTAATTTCTCACTTACAAGCTTTCTTGCATCTCCAATTGCTTGATTATATGCAAACGGTCCAACTAATTTAATCATTTCTTCTATTAAACGCTCTGCTTGGAAACGTCCAATTTCATCTAAATCTTCTTCCATAAAAAATTGCTGAATTTGTGCTACAAGTTCTTCTTTTTTATCATTTGGTATTTTTATATTCATCATCGTTGTTACTCCTCTATATTTAAGATAGTATCTTCCTTAACTCTACCATAGAAAAACGATTACCAGGACAGCTTTTTGTAACTCCTTCTAACTCTCTATGACCGAGTATATTTTCTTTCTTTATAGCAAATTGCTTCATAAACAGTTTGCATAAAGAATATAATGCATTCACTTGTGCAGGAGTTGGATCGTATTTATCGAAATTTCCCGTCATACATATTCCAATTGTATGGTGGTTATGGTCTTTCGCGTGCGCTCCAATATGTAAACCTCGTCCTTCCACTACAGTTCCATCCTTTTCGATAAAATAGTTGTAACCAATTCCGCTCCACCCCCTTACAGTTTGATGAAATTCATGCGTTTTATACACGTCCCATCCATCTTCAGCTGTATGGTGAATAATCAGTTTGTTTACTTTTTCTAAAGGAACTAATTCATCTTGAAATGTTAGATTGACACGTTTAATTTCCATTTGAACTGCCTCCTCTTAAAAATCAATCATAATAATCGTTTTATCATCTGGCCTTATTCTTTTTTCGCCTTCTAGCTCTTCAATGATTGCTATATATTCGTTTATACTATTCTTTCTTATATATGCAACAGTTTGTTCTAATGACCAATCTGGGTGAAATAACCCGTCTGAACAAATAAAAATCCCACTCACTTCATCTGTATGTAATTCACCATGTTGTAAATAATGTATCGCTTCTTTCATTCCATTTGCAACTGAATAACCATTTGGCATATTTGCAAGATAACGATTGTATTTTAACTGTTCTCGAACATCTTGAAAAACATATTCTTCTGGTACAGATAACCCTTTTTTACGATCTTCTTCCCTCTTCTTTTTTGCTCTTTTACTAATTCCTTCAACTGTGTCTTTCGTTAATACTTGCATCGTTCCATTTTGAAAAGTTGCGACAATCATACAGTCCCCAAGCTGCGCATATTCAATTTTCTCACCAACTATTTGGACTGCCGCGATACATGTGCACCACAAATGCTCTTTTTTTCTCGTGTCTACTTCATATTCTAACATTTTGCTTTGCAATGCTTCATTTGCTTTGGCAACTGCAAATTGTAAACTATGATTCTCTCGTAATGCAGTAAAATAACTTGCAAATAAATGCGAAGCGATGTATGCTCCATTATGTCCCTTTTCATCACGAAACGGGACAAGTGGTGTTGCACCGTCACATACACCATAAATCTTTTTATCTTTATTACAAAAATAAGAATCCTCACATTCTTGCTTCAACGGGCTTTTCTGTTGATATGTTTTTATCTTCACAACTGTATCCCCTTTCAAATGATAAAATACTCAAATTCTTTCGATTAATCTAATTTACCAAAATAAACTGTTTTTACCCAAAACTTTCAATATCATATATAATCTTGAAATAATATGAATTTTTCAGTGAAGGACGGGAAAGAAATGGTCAGATTCCTTGGTGTTATTATCGGTTCTATTATTATTGCGGTTGCCTTTAATCTTTTCCTTATCCCCCACAAAATTTTAAGTAGTGGAATTGGCGGAATTGCTATTATTTTAGGGATTGTAACCCCTGTAAACACAGGCATTATTAACTTTGTATTAAACTTACCTATCCTTATTTTAGGGTACATAGGTCTTGGAAAAAAAGTAATTTTTAACACAGTTGTCTCTGTAGTTGTATTATCTGTTGCATTATACTACGTTCCAGTAAAAGTCGTAGCAACAGACCCATTGTTATCTTCTATCTTCGGAGGTGTCATCGCCGGAGCTGGTATTGGTCTTGTTTTTAACTGTAATGGATCCACTGGTGGATTTGATATTATCGGTATGCTTTTATCCCGCAAGCGAGACATTAAACTTGGCGGATTCCTTATTATTTTAAATGCAGTCGTTGTAATAATCGCAGGATTCTTCTTCACCTGGGATGTTGCACTTACAAGCTTACTTTCAATTTATGTAACTGGTAAAGTAATTGATGCTGTTCATACAAAACATCGTAAAGTTACACTTATGATTGTAACAAATGAAGCAGAAAAAATGAAAAAACAACTTCTTTCAACTGTTGTACGTGGAATAACGTTACTTGATGGCGAAGGTGCTTATTCAAGCGAGAAAAAGCGTGTACTTATGACCGTCGTTTCTCGTGAAGAATTAGCAAGTATGAAACTAACAATTTCTGAAATCGACCCGAATGCATTCGTTAATATTACAGAAACTGTAGAAGTGTTAGGACTTTTCAGAAGAAGTTAAAGACTAGGTGGGAATCCACCTAGTCTTTATTTTGCATAAATTCAATTCGGTTTCCAAATGGATCTGACACGTAAAATCGAATTACATCTGGCCGTGCATAATCATCAATCACTTTAACACCTTGCTCTATAAGTGTTTGCTTAAATTCATTAATTTCATTCACATAAAAAGCTGGATGAGCCTTTTTTGCTGGTGTAAAGTTCCGCTCGACACCAATATGGATTTCTTGATTTCCGCATTTAAACCAACATCCACCTCGTTTTTTCAACTCTTCTGGCTTTGGAATTTCTTCCATACCAATCGTATTCCCATAAAAATCACGCGCCTCTTCTTCACACCCTACAGGTGCAGCTACTTGCACGTGATCAATCCCTTGAATATAATTTTTCATTTTCTCTCCCCCCTCCTCTACCCTAATGTTATACGGAAAACAGCCGTCTGTAACTTACAAAAGGTTTATAAAACAATATAAGCTCCCCTTATTACCATCCTGCATTCACCTTGCAAAAAATAAAAAAAAAACAAAATTTATTCTATAACTTCCATTTTTTATAGAAATACACATTACATCTATATTATAGTTATGAATAGACAAATCTTTTTAGATGCTATTTGTACGGAGGAACTATTATGAGTCGTAAAAAATATTCACCAACTCAAAAAAAACGTCATCCGAACATTTCTAGACGTTTGCGAAACCATATACAAGATCGTTCATTAACAGAAATGTACGCATCTCTGTTCGAACACAATCCTGATAGTATTATTTCATTAAATTTAGAAGGAGTTATTCTACATATAAATCCTTCTGCCGAAAGAATATTAGGTTACACTTCTTTAGAATTAGAACAGAAAAATATTACCTCTATTTTAGAAGCCCATATTTCTGAGCAAGTATTACAAAATATAAAGAATACTGAAGCGGATAATCAACAAGAGTATATCTTATCTATTTATCATAAAAATGGATTCTTATTAGATGTTGTGACAAAACTAGTTCCTATTTTTGTTCAAAATCGTCTTACTGGCGTATATGCTATTATGAAGCCGCTTGAAAAATCAGAAAGAATTGAGAATATGCTAAAAGAAAGTGAGAAGAGATTACGTACATTAGTAAACTCCATGCCTGCGTTTGTTATATTTAAAGATCATGAAGGGCGCTGGCTTGAGGCAAATGATTACGCACTTTCTTGCTTCAATTTCCATCATGTACCTTACCACGGGAAAAAAGATAGCGAACTCATTCAATATAATGAAGCATACCGAGAAGCTTTTTTACATTGTGAAGAAATCGATGAACTAGCATGGCAACAAAGACAAATTCTTCATGGCGAGGAATTTATTATACATAGAGATGATTTCGATCTAATCTTAAGTATATCAAAAGTTCCGCTTTATCATCCTGATGGTTCTCGCAAAGGTCTTATCGTGATGGGGAGAGATGTTACTGAGCTAAAAGAAACTGAAAAGTTACTACGAAAATCAGAGAAGCTCGCAGTAGTCGGACAACTGACAGCTGGAATTGCCCATGAAATTCGAAATCCACTCACTTCTCTAAAAGGTTTTCTAACGTTGCTCCTCCCTGAAATAAGTGAAGAGCAGAAATGGTATATCGATGTTATGTTAAGTGAGATTTCACAAATGGAATCCATCACGAGTCAATTTATGGCGATGTCTAAGCCACAAGTATTATCTATCCAAACTTGTAACATACAAACTTTAATTGAAGAGGTAGTTACATTTATTTTACCGACTGCAATTATGCATAGCGTTCATATCATCATGGATCATTTTGATTACGTATATGATATTCAATGTGACGGTAACCAATTAAAACAAGTTTTTATAAACATATTAAAAAATGCGATAGAAGCAATGCCAAATGGCGGAAATATTTTCATCCAAACAAAACCATTAGAGAATAATTTCATCTTAATACGAATTATCGATGAAGGTTGTGGCATTCCAGAAGATCGTATCTCCCGTCTAGGCGAACCTTTTTATAGTTTAAAAGAAAAAGGCACAGGACTAGGATTAATGATGTGTTACAAAATAATTGAAGAACATCATGGTAAATTACACATTTCAAGCGAATTAAATAAAGGTACAATTGTTGATATTGAGCTACCACTTTCTTCATCTCACCTTGCAATCCAGTCTTAAATAAAAAAGAAGCATCTGCTAATCGTTAGCAGATGCTTCTTTTTTTAAAATACTTTGTCATACCACTCTTTTGCTTTTTCTACTTCACCCATCGTTAATTGATGCCCTCGATTTTCCCAATGCATTGTTACATTCGCATTTGCATTTTCTAATAGTACCTTCAATTCCTCTGACTCTGCTGATGAACAAATTGGGTCATTTGTCCCAGCAGCAATAAACACAGATTTCCCTGCTAAATTTGCTAATTGCATTCCTCTTCTAGGCACCATTGGGTGATGAAGCACAGCACCTTTTAATGCATTCTCATAATGGAATAATAAGCTTGCTGCGATATTTGCCCCATTCGAATAACCGATAGCTACAATGTTATTTCTATCGAATTTATATTCTTTAGCCGCTTCATCTAAAAATTCATTTAATTCCTTCGTACGGAAAATTAAATCCTCTTCATTAAAAATGCCCTCTGCTAATCGGCGGAAGAAACGCGGCATCCCATTCTCTAACACATTTCCCCTAACGCTTAATACCGACGCTTCCGGATCAATTATTTCTGCAAGTGGTAGTAAATCTAATTCATTACCACCTGTGCCATGAAGTAATAATAACACTGGTTTTGACGTATCTTTTCCTTTTTGAAAAACATGTTTCATCATAATCCTTTTCCCCCTTCAATCACTTTAATCTAAATTTCTCACTTCAAATGGTAAAAGCGTTTGTTCAATCTGTTTTCTATGTTGTTCATATTGTTCCGGTAACTTTAATTCCTCACCCATCGTCTCTAACGATTCATCATGAGCGAAACCAGGAGGATCTGTTGCAATTTCAAATAAGATTTCACCATGTTCTCTAAAATAAATCGCGTTAAAATAATTTCGATCTTGTACAGGAGTTACGTGATATCCAAAACGCGACACATGCTCTTTCCAGTCTAGCTGATCAGCATCGTCAATCGCTCTCCAAGCTATATGATGAACTGTACCAACGCCCATTTGGCCACGACCGATTGTTGATAATTTCAAATCAATAATATTTCCAATATCAGCAGAAGAACGGAATCGAACAAATTCACCCTCTTCTCCGATTTTCTCAAGACCCATAATATGTTCTAACAATTCAGCTGTTTTTTGAGGCTGTGCAGATAAAAGAACAGCACCTCCAAACCCTTTAATTGCTACTTCTGGTGTAACTTCTCCAAAACTCCAATTATTTAATTCGCCTGCTTCTCTTTCAACTAATTCTATATGCAAACCATGCGGATCATCAAATTCTAAATACTGCTCTCCAAAACGAGTCATTTTCGTATACGAAACATCGAATTTTTCTAATCTATTTTCCCAAAACTCCATTGCACCTTTTGGTACAACGTAAGACGTAATTCCTACTTGACCGTCCCCAATAATACCTTGACGAGCACCTGCCCATGGAAAAAACGTAATAATTGTTCCAGGTTTTCCTCCTTCATTTCCAAAATAAAGATGGTACGTACCTGGATCATCAAAATTCACTGTTTGTTTCACTAAACGTAACCCTAATACACCAGCATAAAAGTCTACATTTTCTTGTGGATGCCCTACAATCGCTGTAATGTGATGGATTCCCATTGTTTTCTTTTCCATTTCTTCCACTCCTTTTTTATTTCATTATAAAAATTCTTTTACATTTAAATTCATTATTCATTTTGTCCATGCTGCAAAGTAAAATCCGTTATAATAATTTTATCTCGAATTCGAGATATTAATTACAAAAATACATATTGGTGTCTAACCTATCAAATTACCTTGAACTCAAGATAATTCACAAAAAATATTCATTCGATTTATAACCATAATAATTTTTCATTATGCATGTTATTTATCTCGAACTCGAGATTTATTATAAGTTACTTATTTTTTATTGTCAATAAGTCCTTACTTTCATTTTACATGTAAAAAGAGTAAACGCTATTCATCGTTTACTCTTTTTGCAAATCATTTCTTTTCTTCTTCCAGTACTGCTTCCATCTCATTAAATTCACGATGAACTGCCTTAACGGGTTCTTTCGTTAATAAACTTACAACGATAACAGTTAATAAACTACAGAAAAATCCAGGTACCATTTCATACATAATTGCTTTTAAACTTGGAATTTGTACCCATGCTATAACAACTACTGCACCAACAATCATACCTGCAAGAACGCCCCATTTATTCGTCCTTTTCCAATATAAACTTAATAAAATGGCTGGTCCGAACGCTGAACCAAATCCAGCCCAAGCATAACCTACAAGTGTTAAAATTGTATCACTTGGATGATACGCTAAAACAACTGCGATCATAGCTACTACTAATACTGACAATCTACCGATAAATACAAGTTCTTTGTCACTTGCATTACGACGGAAAAATGTTTTATAGAAGTCTTCCGTTACTGCACTTGAAATAACAAGTAATTGTGAGGAAATACTACTCATAATCGAAGCCAAAATAGCTGATAATAAAAATCCTGTAATGTACGGATGGAATAAAATATTGGAGAATGTTACAAAGACCATTTCTGGATCTTGCAATGTTGCATTATTTTTAGCATAATAAGCGATACCAATTAGACCAGTAAGCATTGCACCTATAATTGAAATTGTCATCCAACCGATACCGATTCTACGAGAAGTCTTTAAATCTTTAATAGAGGTGATTGCCATAAAACGGACAATAATATGCGGTTGACCAAAATACCCAAGTCCCCATGCTAAAAATGAAATAATGCCAAGTATTGTGGTCCCTTTAAACATATCTAAATGCGATGCATCGACTTGTTTAATCGTATTAAATGTTTCTGTTACACCACCGACATCCGTAAAAGCAACAATTGGCACTAGTACAAGCGCAATAAACATAATACAACCTTGCACAAAGTCCGTCCAACTTACGGCTAGAAAGCCACCAAATAGTGTATACGCAACAACGACACCTACTGTTACAAATAAACCAATTTTATAATCAAGGTTAAAAGAATTTTCAAACAAACGTCCACCTGAAACTAAACCAGCCGACGCATAAAATGTGAAAAATACTAAAATGACGATAGCGGAGACAAAACGAAGTATTTTCGTACGATCTTTAAACCGATTCTCTAAAAAGTCTGGAATCGTAATTGAATCATTTGCCACTTCTGTATACGTTCGTAAACGCGGGGCAATGATTAAATAGTTTGCATACGCACCTATTAATAAACCTATCGCAATCCATACACTTGATAATCCTGTTGCATACATCGCACCAGGTAATCCCATTAGCATCCAACCACTCATGTCAGAAGCACCAGCTGATAAAGCTGTAACTGCTGGGCCGAGTCCCCTCCCGCCTAACATATAATCTGATAAATCGGATGTCTTCTTATAAGACCAATATCCGATATACAACATACCTGCCATATAAATAGCAAGCGAAACCATAATTTCAATCTTCACCAAATCTCTCCCTTAGTCCATAAGCCATTCAAAATTTCGAAAAATGACTTTTTCTATTTTCTTGTTTTCGCTTATGGTTCCCTACCTTAACAAACATTTTTTGTTCTTTCAAGTGAACGAGCACTGTTCATTACATGTGAAAACCTTTATAAACGCCTTTATTCCAGTGGATTACAATGATTTTTCAAGAATTTAAAGTAAAAATATTCAGAAAATTATATTGTGTTTTTTCACACCTTATTTACATTCGTTTACCCGATAAATTTTAAAAGAAAAAGCCATACAAATGTATGACTTTTAGCTTATTGACGTCTCAATTTTCGCTTTCTCTACATATACTTTACGAAATTTCATATAGCATCCAATACGCCAAGGTACTATATAACAAACCGCAAGAGTGTAGAAAAGAATGCCGATTGACTTTGGATCTAGACCTTGTAAATGTCTTCTAAAATAAGCACGTAAAAGAACGATAACTAAAAATGTAGCAATAAAAGCGATACTTTTTTTTGCATAAATTTGACCATCTTCTCTGACTTCATACCCACTTAAAATAATAAGTGGAATTGACAATAACAGTCCGATCCCAGCAGCTATACCAATTTGCCAACCAGCAAGTTGTATCGGTGCTGCGTATAAAGAAAAACCTGGTAATAAGAAGAATAATGGCAATAGTAGTCGTCTTCCTTTATTATTAATTGGTCGATTCATAGAGCGCATGCGTCTAAATATAACGAGCCCTATGAAGAGTAAAAAAATTGTAATACTGTACGAACCTTGCTGCAAGTGAATCTCTCCCTAAAAATAGTCATTTTCAAAAATACTCCCCTATTATACTCCTAATTTTTCCAAAAATATAATTATTCCTCTAAAAAATCTTACACATCAAATATACTTTTAGGTTTGATTTACTATAGGAAACAATTCCGAAAGAGGAACTACTCTCCCCACCTCGTCTTTAAACACAATATGCTCTCTAGTTAAATGGCGCGGGCTCTTCACTCCCGCCGCTGCCGCTAATGAAAATAAACTATATCTCATACTAATAATATAATTCATGACTCGCCACTTCTTCTCATACGGATCTAACGCTTTTTGATAATGCGGATTCGTCGTGGCTACACCAGATGGACATTGACCAGAATTACATTGAAGGGCCATAATACAGCCACTTGCCATCATAAACCCACGGGCTGAACTTACAGCATCCGCCCCAATCGCTAAAGCAATCGCCACTTTATCTGGTGTGATTAATTTACCCGATGCAAATACTTTAAACTTGTTACGGACACCATAATGGTTTGCTGTATCAATAAATGTAAGTAATGCTGGAATAAGCGGCAGTCCCATATAATCTGCCATCGATTTATACGTTGCTCCTGACCCGCCTTCTGAACCGTCGATTGTAATAAAATCTGGGTAAATGTTTAGTTCTTTCATTGTTTTTATTAAATCTTCCAAAGGCTCCTGCTGACCAATTACAATTTTCATTCCAACTGGTTTACCGCTGTTTTCTTGCAACTGTTGAATAAAACAAAGTGTATCCGCTGCATTCTTTAAAAATGAAAATCGATTCGGTGAATTAATCGTCTCTCCCTTTCGGACGTTGCGAACAGAAGCAATTTTCTCATTTACTTTTTGCCCCTCTAAATGACCACCACGTATTTTAGCACCTTGCCCAAATTTCAATTCGAATGCTCTAATATTACTTTCTTTCGCTTTCTCCATGAATTTTCCCATTGAAAAATTACCGTCTTCATCACGGTATCCAAATAACCCTGGACCAATTTGCGCAACGATATTCGCTCCTGTATGTAAATGTTCTGGAATAACGCCACCTTCACCCGTATTAATCCACGATCCGCCTGCCATTTTTGCTCCAAAACCACTCGCTAAAATATAATTTTCTCCAATCGCACCGTAAGAAGTCGCAGATGCACCAAACATGCCATGTAGCTTCCACGGATATTTACGGTTCTCACCGACTATAATTGCATCTTCTTCTTCGTACAGCCAAAGATTCGTTGTATCCGCTGTCAATTTTTCTCTTCTTGAAAATAACCCTTCTTTATGAATCACGTACTTTTTACCTTCCCGCTCTTGCGTGAGATTCACACTTAATTCCTCAGTTAATATCGGAAATAATGTATTAGCAATATAATATCCAGAAGCTTCAAAATCTCGTTTTGATCCAAAACCAAGTATTTCAGAGCGATATTTCGCTAAAAACATAACACTTTGAAAATCATAACGTGAGAAAGGCTTTCCATCCGTATCATGATCAAACCAATATTGTCGAAATTCAGGCCCTATCTTTTCCAGTAAGTAGCGCATTCTTCCTAAGTACGGATGTAATTTTAAAATAGAATGGTGTGTTCGTTTTTTTATAAAAAATGTAATGATAAAAAAGACGATTAAAAGCAACATTAAAAATAGTAATATACTAATAATAACGAGTAGCGTTTCACTCATCCCGCTTCCCCCTATGAAATTCCATAATAAAAGGAGAACACTAGATGTGCTCTCCTTTTATCTTTATTCATACTAACGTAGCAAGATGCTCTTTCGCGTCATATTCAACTAAACTTTCAGCGTGTTTAATTCGATGAACAAAGTCTGGATTAGCAATTAACGGTCTTCCGAATGCCGCTACATCAATCGTTCCTTCTTGCAACGCTTCTTCGGCCTCTTTCGGATTTTAATTACCAACCCCAACAATCGTACCATCCCAATATTTTCTTACTAGTTGATGAAAATTCTTTCCGTCAGCAATCTCTTGGGTATAATTCATCGTTGAAGGATGGATCATCGTTAACCCAACCTCTTTAAACATATTTATGAACGTTTCAATTGCAAACTCAGGGTTTTCCCACATATAAGTAGGATTATCACCTTTGAAAGCAGAGAAACGAAGAAGTGTTTTATTAGCTCCAACAGCTTCTATTACAGCCGCCGTTACTTCTTTCATAAACGTTAACCTTTGTTTTAAATCACCGCCATATTTATCTGTTCGCTTATTCGCAAACTCATACGTAAATTGATCGATTAAATATCCGTGTGCACCGTGAATTTCTACTCCATCAAATCCAGCTTCGATCGCATTTTTCGCAGCTTGTGCGTATTGCCCGATCACTTCTTGTATTTCTTCTAACGTCATTGCTTCTGGCGTATCAAACGGTTTACGAAAGCGTGGAACATTTCCCTCTGCAGCGATAGCCGACGGTGCTTGTGGCATTTGACCACCAATTATTTCATGATGACTCATACGCCCAACATGCCATATTTGAGCAATAATCGTCCCGCCTTCTTTATGTACCGCCTCTGTAACAGGTTTCCAAGAATCGATTTGCTCTTGTGTATAAATACCTGGTACTCCTGGGTTTCCTTTTGCTCTCGGACTAATGACAATTCCTTCTGTAATAATTAGTCCAATTCCATCCGCAGCACGTTTTCTGTAGTACTCCACTACATCCGCACCAACTACTCCAGTCTCATTATCTGCAAAGCATCTTGTCATCGGTGCCATCGCTATACGATTACGAAGAGACCAAGCTCCAACTTGAATTGGATCAAACAACTTTGTTTCTTCAACGTTTTCAAAAAATCCCCCAGCATTTACATTTGTTCCTTCATAAATACTCGCTGCTTTATTACTTGAACTTGTCATTTTTCTTCCCCCTAAAAAATCTTACTATAACCGCATCATACTTACTTTTAGATAGTAACGTCAATTTTTACGACTTTACAATAAAAAATTCGAATATCCAAAAAATAAAATGCTATAAATAATATTAAAAAGGTTTCCTTAGGAGGAAACCTTTTTTGTTGACCATATATGGCTGTCAATTCGTTTATCTCTTTAATAAAAAAAACACCTTATCAATAGAAGTAAAAATGGTTCAGTATTCTTCTAAAAATAATAACTTATATACCTAAAACAATGAAAGCCCTACCTCTCTTTCATCCTTACGGCTCCTCGTCCGTGCCAGTGTGAATCAGGATTGCAAAAATCAAGTAACTATTTTATCGAAGTATTCAATTAAACTTCGAACATTCATAAATGAAATTAAAAAATAAAAATGGATTTGATTGTAGTAATAACAATAGAGGTAATGCTCTAAAAGTGGTTTGAAAGAGTTGAATGTCTTTGAAATGATAAATTTTCTATAATTATGTTCCCAAAAAATTCAAGATCTTTTTTGGGATATAATACATTATTTGTAATGAACCTTAACAAAAGCTTTTTATCTGATTTTCTGTGATACCTTCAATTAATCCCAGTTCACTAATCAAAAATTCATATGCGTTATCTAACATCTTCTTTTCGCTTGCATTAAGTGCTTTTTCTTTCTGTATACGCATTAAATCACGCACAACTTCAGCACCTTCTTGCATTTTACCCGTCTTTATTTTATCAGTGTTCAATTTATACCTTTGTTTCCATGTAAGTAATCTATCTGATTCCCCATGTTGAAAAATATCCATTATGTGTGCTAATGCGGTTATATCCGTAACTGGACGTATATTCGAATTCAATATTCTCCCTGCTGGAATCATTAGTTCCATATTACTAGCCGACATTTTTATAACATAATACTGTTGTTTTTCTCCTGAGATTTCCTTCTCTTCTATGGCTTTAATTATACCTGCTCCCTGCATTGGATAAACAATGTTATCGCCAATTTGAAACAAATAATCCACCTCCATATATGGTAACCTTCTCAAGCTTAACATACTTTTAGTTTTTTAGCAAAAATTTTATTTTATCATAAAATTATTTTACACGTCAATACTTCAGAAGCAAGAAATTAAATTTACACAATACACTATAAAAATCGCAATTCCATTAAAGGTTCCACACACATTCATTCTCTTTTAATACAAAAACACATCACTACATTTAAGTAGTGATGTGTTTTTGTTAAGGCATAAATAAAGATCTACTTTTCCGTCTATATACTAACTTGCTTACTAACCGTTTCCCTCGCTAAAAGAAAACTCATAATCACTTGCGCTGCTACTCTACTCGTCATATCTCTGAAATCAAGAGTTGGATCAATCTCTACTATATCCATCCCTTGAACGAGCGGTTCTTTACCAAGGAATTCAATCGCATCTAGTAAAGTCGTACTATCCATTCCACCAGGCCCAATTGCTGGACAACCTGGCGCAAACGCTTGGTCTAGCACATCCATATCAAGAGAAATATAAATAGAAGTCACACCTTGATTTCTTAATAATTCAATACTTTCCGTGATAATATCTTTTATTTCTCGCTCTCGTACGTCTTTCATTGTATACACTGTTACACCATGCTCTATTGCATATTCATGGTACGCACGTGCATTAGAAAAATTACGAATTCCAATTTGAACAAGTTGTTTCCCTGTAATGACATCATTTTCTAGTAAACTACGGAATGGTGTACCATTTGACGGGCCTCCATCATCTAAATTACGTAAATCATGATGAGCATCAAATTGAATAATTCCGACCTTTCCTTTACTGTTTGCAAAACCTGTTATACTCGGAAAACTAATCGAGTGGTCACCCCCAAGAACGATTGGTATCATGTTCGGGTTTACTTTCGTTACATGACCAACTGTTTCCGCAATTCGTTTATGACTTTCTTTTATATCCGTCACATGCATCGTAATATCGCCGCAATCATATAAGACACTTTCTTTCATATCGTGTTTTTCTGTAATTGCATATGTGCTATATGCATCTAACATCGCACGAATTGTCTTTGGAGCAAAACTTGCTCCTGAATGACTAATAGATGGTTTAGAAAGGGGTGCTCCAATTAAGGCAGCACCGAATATTTCTACGCCTTCCTCCCAATCTTTAATCATCTCACTCCATTTTGTCACTTCACGATCAATAAACTTTGCATTTTTCTTTAAATAGTGGCCGTGCTCCACGATTGTTCACCTCTTGTATATGCAATATTACCATTCTTCCATACTGTATTCACATGACTTACGCCGTAATGATACGGTACGTAAGCATAATTGTAAGCATCCCATAAAACTAAATCTGCCTTACGACCAACTCTAATTTTCCCAGCTACATCACCACGGTTAATAGCATATGATGAGTTAACCGTTACGGCATTCCAAACTTCTTCTGGTGTCATTTTCAGTTTTAGCATCGCAATGCTCATAATAAGCTGAATATTTTCAGTTGGACAGCTACCTGGGTTAAAGTCTGTAGCTAACGCAACTGCAACACTTTCATCAATCATTTTACGACCACGAGCAAAGCTTTCTTTATTTAAATAGAAAGTTGTTCCTGGTAATAATGTTGCTACTGTATTCGAGTTTGCAAGCATTTCAATCCCTTTATCAGAAGCTCCAACTAAATGGTCCGCTGATGCTGCACCGATTTCTGCCGCTGCTTCCGCACCACCAAGAGGGTCGATTTCATCTGCATGAATTTTCACATCAAAGCCAAGCTCTTTCGCTTTTAATAAAAATTCTTTTGATTCTTCCACAGAGAACACACCTGTTTCACAGAAAATATCAACGAACTCCGCTAATTGTTTCTCTTTCATTTCTGGTAATAAATCTAACATCCATTGTAAAAACTCTTTCGATCTACCTTTATATTCTTTCGGAACTGCATGAGCACCTAAAAATGTGGAAACTAAATCGACTGGATGCTCTTTTTGTAATTGTGCTGTTGCCTCTAATTGTTTCCATTCCGTCTCATCATCTAATCCATAACCACTCTTCGCTTCTACAGTAGTAACTCCGAAAGATAGCATACGGTCTAAATGGAATTTCGCTTTTTGAACAAGTTCTTCTTTCGACGCCTGTTTCGTTGCATTTACAGTTGCAAGTATGCCTCCGCCTTGTTCTAAAATTTCTAAGTACGGAACTCCTTGTAGTTTTAGTGCGATTTCATTTTCACGAGATCCACCAAATACAAGGTGAGTATGCGGGTCAACAAGACCAGGAGAAACCATTTTCCCGCCGCAATCAATAACTTCTCTCGCTTGTAATCCTTTCGCTTCTTCCGCTGTTCCAACGAAAGTAATTACACCATTTTCAATTCCAACCGCACCGTTTTCGATAACAGGAAGCGTGTTCATCGCTTCCCGTCTTAACAAGCCATCTTCTTGATCCATTGTTAGTAATTGACCGATATTTATTAGTAAAGTGTCCAGCATGTTTTCTCCTCCTTATTTCATCATCGGAATGTTAACGCCTTTTTCTTTCGCAGTTTCCACAGCTAAGTCATACCCTGCATCCACGTGACGAACAACACCCATACCAGGATCAGAAGTTAATACGCGCTCAATTCGTTTTGCTGCTGCTTCTGTTCCATCTGCAACGATAACCATTCCCGCATGAAGTGAATAACCCATACCAACGCCACCACCGTGGTGAACAGATACCCAGCTTGCACCGTTTACACTATTAATTAATGCATTTAAAATTGGCCAGTCAGCTACTGCATCACTACCGTCTTTCATCGCTTCTGTTTCACGGTTTGGAGATGCTACTGATCCGCAATCTAAATGGTCACGACCAATAACAATCGGTGCTGATAATTCACCATTTGCAACCATTTCATTAATGATGCGACCAAATTTCGCACGCTCACCGTAACCTAACCAACAAATACGTGATGGAAGTCCTTGGAACTCAACTTGTTGACGTGCCATACGAATCCAGTTACATAAATGTTCATTATCAGCGAACTCACGTAAAATTACTTCGTCTGTTTTATAAATATCTTCTGGATCACCAGAAAGTGCTACCCAGCGGAATGGCCCTTTTCCTTCACAGAATAATGGACGAATAAATGCTGGAACGAATCCTGGGAAATCGAAAGCATTTTTCAAACCTTCATCGAAAGCAACTTGGCGAATGTTATTTCCATAATCAAATGTAATTGCACCTTTTTCTTGCATCGCAAGCATCGCTTCCACATGTTTTGTCATACTTTCTTTTGATAATTGTACGTAACGTTCTGGATCTTTTTCACGAAGTTTCGCTGCTTCTTCTAATGTGTAACCTACTGGAATATAACCGTTTAATGGATCATGAGCAGATGTTTGATCTGTAACTAAATCTGGCGTAATATCACGCTTCACTAGTTCTGGTAAAATCTCTGCCGCATTTCCTAGCAAGCCAATTGAAATTGGTTCTTTCTTCTCTTTATACTCGTTCGCAACAGTTAATGCTTCTTCTAATGATTCTGTATACATGTCACAATATCTCTTTTCAATACGACGATCGATGCTACGCTTATCAACATCAATAGCAATGACAACACCGCCGTTCATCGTTACAGCAAGAGGTTGTGCACCACCCATACCACCTAAACCAGCAGTAAGTGTTAATGTACCTTTTAATGAACCGTCGAAATGTTGACGAGCTGCTTCACCAAATGTTTCATATGTTCCTTGTAGAATCCCTTGTGTTCCAATGTAAATCCAGCTACCAGCTGTCATTTGTCCGTACATCATAAGACCTTTTTTCTCTAGTTCTCGGAAGTGATCCCAGTTTGCCCATTTTGGTACTAAGTTTGAGTTCGCTAACAGAACGCGAGGTGCATCTTCATGTGATTTAAAAATAGCAACTGGTTTTCCTGATTGAACAAGTAACGTTTCATCGCTTTCTAACGTTTTTAATGAATCTACAATCGCCTGATAGCTTTCCCAGTTACGAGCTGCACGGCCAATTCCGCCATACACAACTAATTCTTCTGGTTTTTCAGCAACTTCCGGATCTAAATTGTTCATTAACATACGAAGTGCAGCTTCTTGCACCCACCCTTTCGTTTGTAACTCTGTACCTCTTGGCGCGCGAATTGTTTGTTGTACTTTTTCCATTTCAATCTCTCCCTTTTCTCATTTTATAGTGCTGCGTTTACGTCTAATCTTTCTTTTATTGAATAATTCGTTTTTAACCAGTGCGCAATATTTTCAATATCCGTTGAGAATATACGGTCATTTTTAATAGATGGCACCTGCTGACGACCTTGATGGTAGAAGCTCTTCGTCACTGTACTCATGTTTTCAATTCCGCGATATTCTGCCGCTTGCATCGCACAAATCATTTCAATTGAAAGAACACGTCTTACATTTTGAATAATTTGATGTGCATGACGTGAAGCGATTGTTCCCATACTTACGTGATCTTCTTGGTTAGCTGATGACGGGATTGAATCAACACTCGCCGGATGTGCTAACGTTTTATTTTCAGAAACTAGCGACGCTGCAGCATATTGCATAATCATTGCACCAGACTGAAGTCCTGGTTCTGGACTTAAAAATGGTGGTAAATCGTTTAACTGCGGATTTACTAAACGCTCAATACGACGCTCTGAAATGTTTGCAAGTTCCGCCATTCCTACTTTTAAGAAGTCCATCGCAAACGCAATCGGTTGACCATGGAAATTACCACCTGAAATTACTTTTTCCCCGCCATCAAAGATTAGCGGATTATCTGTTGCGGCATTCATTTCAATTTCTAATTTTTCTTTCACATAATTCAAAACTTGCCAAGAAGCACCGTGTACTTGCGGGATACAACGAAGTGAATAGGCATCCTGTACACGTAGTTCTCCTTGTTTTGTTGTTAACTTACTATCATGAAGAATGTCACGAATTCTGCTTGCTACATCCACTTGCTCTTTATAACCACGTGCTTTATGAACATTTTCATCAAATGCATCAATAATGCCTTGTAACCCTTCAATTGTCATCGAAGCAATTAGTTCAGCTTGATACGCCGTTGCTTCTGCTTCTATATAAGAAAGAACTCCTTGTGCTGTCATCGCCTGCGTACCATTAATTAACGCAAGACCTTCTTTCGCTTCAAGTTCAATTGGCTCAAGCCCTTCTTCTGTAAGAGCAACCATTGCATGAACGCGTTTCCCTTTATAGAACACTTCACCTTCGCCTAATAATACGAGCGCAAGATGAGATAAAGGTGCTAAATCTCCACTTGCACCAAGTGAACCTTGTTGCGGAACGACTGGATGAATTTTACGATTTACAAACTCAAGAAGCATATTTACAACGAGCGGCCTTACGCCTGATACTCCTTTAAGCATCGTGTTCGCTCGTAAAATTAACATTCCGCGCGATACTTCTTCCGGGAATGGATCACCAATTCCACATGCATGTGACTGAATTAAATTATGTTGAAGTGCCTTTACATCATCTTTTTGGATAAGCACATCACTAAACTTTCCAAATCCAGTTGTAATACCGTAAACGACTTTTCCGTCCTCTACAATTTTCTCAACTACTTCACGGCACTCCGCTACCTTTTGCATACTAGTTGGACAAGCTGTTACACCTTCTCCTTCCAGTAATAACCTCTTCATTTCTTCAACTGTCAATGTATGTCCTGTTAACGTAATCATCATTTTTCCTCCTTAAAAAGGCAAAAGGGGACCTTATCTTTTTAAGACAGACTTCTGTCCTAAAAAAGTAAGGCCCCCTTCTAACTAATAGACTATGGGCAAATCATATGTGATTAATTCCTAAACCAATCGCCTCATGCTCAGATCCTTTTACAGGTGCACCAATCGTTCCATATAATGCAACAGCAACCCATTCGCCTTCTTTTTTCCCGTCGTATGGTGTACCGCGCACAATCGCAAAACGAAGTCCTACTGTACGAAGAACGTCTGCTAACTGAATTTGACCTCTCGTCACTCCGTACAAAGCTTCCATAATTGCATGATAAAGTGCATGTGTTTCTCTGTAAACGTCTGTTTCAATAACTTGGTTGCTTTTAGCCGCTGTTTCCATTGCTGCGACAACCTTTTGCGAATTCATCGAACCCACTTTCCCCGTACAATACTTCCAACCTTTTGGAATGGATAATACAGGACTTTCATTCTCATCCGCAAGTGCCAACAGCATGGCCATACGACCAATTCGATGTGTTCCTTGAAGAAGCATGTGACTCTCTCATTTCTTTTGAATTATTTGAATATTACTTAATTTAAGAATATATGAAAACGGTTAAATCGTCAATAGTTTAAAATCATATTCAAACATTTTTTTCATCCCCCTAATTTTGTGTACACAAATGATTTACACAAAATTTCCAGACGTGCTATAGTCTCACTAACAGATGCAAAGGAGCGAAATTTCAGTGACAAAACGAAAAGATATTCATTTTCGAATTGAAGAGAAATTACTTGAAAGGTTTGAATCAGCACTCCATTACGAAGGTTTAAAGAAAACAGATGTATTAACACATGCAATCCAACAATTTTGCACAAAGGTGGAATGTGACAAAATGAATGATGTAAAACGACAATATAACGTTAGCAACCATTTACAAACACGCATCAACACACATACACATTACGAAGAAAAACACGTAGATTTAGATAAGATTGTCATTGAACATTTACACCTTCAAGGGGATGAAAACATATTAGAGGTTGGGTGCGCTAGTGGAAAATTCCTTTCCCTTTTACAAACAAATGGTCATAAAGGCCCATTAACCGGGTTTGATCAATCCGAAGCTATGCTTGCTGAAGCTGTTAAAATAAATAACTTAATAGAATGGAAACGAGGGGATGCTAGTAAACTTCCTTTCGAAACAAATTGTTATGACCTAATAATTGCAAGACATATGTTATACCATGTGAAAGATGTTGAAAAAACAATTCAAGGCTTTTATAAAGTCATTCGTCCTGGCGGAACACTTTTAGCTACAACAAATTCTAAAGTTTCATTACCTCGTATAGTTGAAATGTGTAACAACATGCTTGATGCATTTGATCTACCGAAAACATCACCAGCAGTCTCTCCGTTTTGTTTAGAAAATGGTAAAGAGATAGTAGCATCTGCTTTTCCAACGGTTAAAGAAACAGTTATTCATAATGCGCTCGTTTTTCATCATGCTACCCCAATAGTAAACTATATTTCCAGCATGTTTCCATCGCTAAATATACCCGATAATATGTATCTTCAAGCCGAGATGAAAGAATGGCTAACAGAAGAAATCAACAAGGAATTATCGCTCCATAACGGTATATGGCGCGATCCAAAAACGTTAGTAATTTATCGGTGTAAAAAAGAAAAAAGCTAGCTTTTGCTAGCGCATACGGTCCAGCACAAATTGCTGCCACTAATTTTTCTTGTTCATGAAATTGACGAATGATTGAAAAAAGAGGTTTTGCATCTTCCAACTGTACTTCTTCTCCACCTGGAATAAGTATCCCCTCGTACTCATCTACACGTACTTCACTTACTTCTATATGTGGCTGCACTTGCAAACCTGTTTCACTTATAATCAATTCTTTTGTTAAGCCCGCTGTAATGATTTCAAATTTATTTTTCAGCAATGCCGTCGCTACTGTTATTTCAAACTCCGCAAATGTTGGGTATACAAATAAAAGTATTTTTTTCATAGCCCTCTCTCCTTTAACCAGTCCATAAAATATACCTCTAAATCGTCAACTGTTAATCTATTCGTGTCCACATAAGTTACAGGAAATTGTTTATACCAGTCTTTTTCAGTTTCTACTAATTTAAATTGCTCCTCAAATGTACTTCTATTTCTTGTTCTATCATTATTTTTTCTATCATATACATTCTTTTTCGTAACATCTAAGTAAAAAATCACATCCGAACGGCATTCTCTTAATTTATATAATTCATCTTTCAATTCAGTTTCTATATCCCACTCTTCTCCTATAATCGTTGGATAAAAGAGTGTAAAAAATTCAATGTCTTCTGGTCCGCGATCAAAAATTACGACTGAATCTTTCACATTTTGAAACTCCTTTATTTTTGCTTCCATAAACATTTTTTGATTCATAATAAACCCTACTTTTGAATTCATATCTAAATTCAATTTTTTTCGTTTCTCTACAATTGGATATGGATTTTCATATATAACTCGAAACCCTCTCATTTCTAACCTTTTTGCTAATGTTGTTTTTCCGCTAGCCATCGGCCCTTGCAGTGAAATTACGTATGCCACGCCCCTCATTCCCTTACTCTTTAGTACACCTATAATATACAGAATCTTGAAAACTCTCAACATTATATATATCATCTTGTTTCTTATTCTTATCTAACTTATAATGAAAAATAGAGATTATGACGGACGCATCAATAATGTAAGCTTGGAAATCCAAGCTTACATTATTTTTTGCTTTCTCTTTTCTAATAAAAAGAGTATACTAGATTAGAACGTATGTTCTTAATAATTACATACAGTAAGGAGATAGAACAATGGTATACGACACAAAAGCAATTTCTTGGAATGAATCTTTAAAACAACTTCAACGCCGCTATACAAACAAACAAGTTGACCGAAAAGAATTTGAGGATATTGAACTGATGGAATTCTTCCGCGATAACGACTACATTTCTTTACCTACACACATAAGTGGCCTATCAAAAACACGTTTTACTTCTTACTCTATTTTCACAACTGAAGATAAAGATCGTAAAGTTGGCACATTAATCATTGAATATGTAGAAGATGATAATAATAATTTACATGTGGAACAACTATACTTTGTTTAAATGATAACGCTTGGTCAAAATGACCAAGCGTTCTTGCTTTCTATGAATCTCACTGTATATAATATGAATAAAAGAAAACCGCTATCATTAAGGGGGGATATGCTTGCTCGAAGGATGGTTCAGTTGGTTCATTGTATTATGGACGGTTATTTTATTAGGGCTTATGTCTATCGGTGGATACTTTATGTTCAGAAAATTTTTAAAACGTTTACCAAAAGAAGACGGCATGTCCATTTTGGATTGGGAAGAACACTACATAAATAAAACGAGACATTTATGGGCTGACGAACAAAAACAATTGTTAGAAGAGCTTGTAAGTCCTGTTCCAGAACTATTTCGCGATGTTGCAAAATCAAAGATTGCTGGAAAAATCGGGGAACTTGCATTACAAGAAAATGCCTCTCAAATTACACAAGACTTACTTATTAAAGGATATATCATTGCCACACCAAAGCGTGATCATAAATTTTTAATTAAAAAACTACAAGAAAAAAAGATTGATTATTCTAACTATCGATCTTTACTCGCAAAGTAACTTCATATTATTTTCGATAAAAAAGACAGCGCCTTTGACGCTGTCTTTTTATTTGGTACATATACAGTTTTTAAGTTAGCTTCATATCTTTTTCATTATAAAAACCATCTTCTTTTTCCATTTCCTTCTGTAATTTCGTAAAGGAACGATACATTGCAATTCTCCATGACACAATCATCGCGAACGCAAGTAAAAAGAACATGCCACTAAGTTGTCCTAAATCAAGAGATTGGCTTAAGTATGTTTTAAATACAATCCGCACTACAAGTAATCCAATTAATATAAAAACAAAGGCTTTTGAACGCTTCAAATAAATCTCTTGTCCTCTAATTTCAAATTTAGATGTTTTAATAAGAAAAATAGAGAAAAACAAACCGACGCCAATTGCTTCTAACATTTCCGCTGGAGTTAATCGAAATTCAGGAAAAACATACATCAATGCTCCCGTGCTCATAAAAAATGGCGGAAGTATAATTTTTTTCAATGTTGCAGGTTTCTTAGCTGCTTTTAAACGAATAAACATCGCACCGACAGCCATACAAACAGCAACGATACTTGATAAAAGAACTATGTTCATATTTTCTCATCCTTTTTTGTGGCTATATGCAAAATATACTTTCATTATATGCTTTTCCGTTAGTATTTCCAACATTTTCGCAGAATAATACTAAAAACCGGTAAAACCACCAAATAAACTTGAGAAATATACGATAATTTTCGTCATCCAGTTAAAGTATAGGAAGACCCCCATAACAATCATAATATATCCTCCGACTTTCATGAAGGCCATACTATTTCTTTTAATCCAAGACATTTTCGTAATAAAGAATGACAGTACGAAAAACGGGATAGCAAATCCAAGTATGTAAGCAATCATGTAAATCATTGCTGATTCTGGGTTTGTTGCTGCTAATCCAATTACAGACACTAGAATTGGTCCGGTACATGGCGTCCACCCTGCTGCAAAGGCTAATCCAATTAGTACTGATCCAAAATAGCCACTTGGACGATTTTTAAATGTAAATTTACGGTCTTGCATTAAAAATTTCGGCTTAAACACCCCGACAATAATTAAGCCGAACACGATGATAAATATACCACCTAACTGTCTGATTAAATCTTTATAGTCAGTAAAGATTCCTCCAATAAAACTTGTACCAAATCCAATTGCAATAAATATAATTGAAAATCCAAGTAAGAAAAACGCTGTATGTATCATACTTCTTTTGCGAAGCATTGCATTTTCTTCTTTCAATTCAGAAACCGACATACCTGTTATGTACGATAAAAATGCCGGATAAAGCGGTAAGCAACATGGGGAAATAAATGATAAGAACCCGGCGCCAAACGCTAAAAAAATACTAATATCTTGCATCATTCCACTCCTCTCCCTAAATATTGTAACAAAAACACATAAAAATACTATGAACAATTCGTGAAATCACTTTTACAACGTGGCAATAAGAAAAACCGTACTTCCTCACAGTTTCTAATAAAACGTTTTCATTTCCTTCTATTATATAGAAAAAACTCAAATGGATTATGAAACTCCTTTAATTGTCACTACCATAACAAAGGTAACATAGTTTCTCAAATAATTAGCACGTTACTAGTACGTCTATATACATATTGGTTTAAAAAATATTTTTTTCAAATGCTAGCTCTATACAATGCAAAGTTGATTTTATAATACTTCTACTATTAATAATTTCAAGATTATGCATAAATATCATACTTTTATTATTATTCTATAAAATGTCATACTTTTCTTTCATTTGACCCTTCATTTCTAATTTTGTATACTTCCCTCTAGTTATATATTTTCGATACGGAACAACTTCATATAGATGGGAGGAATTTTTCATGCTTCGTTATTCTCTTTTAGTTTTATTAGGAGCGTGTAGTTATGGAATTTTAGCTATTTTTGTTAAGCTTGCATATGCAGAAGGATTTTCACTTGGAGAGGTAATTGGCAGCCAATATTTGTTCGGTTGGATTATTTTGCTTGCTATTACACTTCTATTTTCTAGACATCGCGTTCCTTTAAAGCAAGCATTACTTTTATTCGTTGCAGGAACATCTGCAAGTTTTACCGGAATTTTTTATTATGCTTCATTAAAAACTGTACCAGCTTCTATTGCAATTATTCTTTTATTCCAATTTGTTTGGGTCGGAATTATCATTGAAGCAGTCGCAACAAAAACATTACCTTCAAGAGAAAAAGTTATTTCTGTTATTTTCTTACTTGTAGGGACATTTTTATCAAGTGGTTTACTTGAACAATCAGCAGGTGCTTTCGATACGACTGGGATCATTTTAGGTTTATTATCTGCAGTTACATTCGCAACATACATTTTCGTGAGCGGAAAAGTTGCTGTTGAAGTACCTTCATTACCGCGCGGTGTTCTCTTAATGACTGGTGCTTTAACTTTAGTCATGATTGTATTCCCACCAACATTTATTTTTAATGGTGCCATTTCTCAAGGTCTTTGGAAATACGGTTTAGGATTAGGAACATTTAGTATCGTAATTCCATCTATTGCCTTTACAATCGGTATTCCAAAAATCGGTTCTGGCTTAGCAACTATTCTTGGTGCAGCGGAACTACCAGTTACAACAATTATGTCAGTATTCGTTTTAAAAGAGGCTGTACTATCTTCACAATGGTTCGGTGTATCACTTATTTTAATCGGGATTGCAATCCCGCAAATTGCATACGCAATGCGTGGACGTTATCGTAAACATCATACGCATAAAAAAGTCGCAGCATAAAGTGAAACTTTAATTAGTTGAACCAATCGGACTGACCATTAATACGGGATAAACGAGAGAGGATTTTCATTTGAGAATCCTCTCTTTTATTGTTGTATACTTATGATAAATATTTTGCTGAAGAAAGAAGGCATACTACATGGTATCTATTTCAAATCAACTAAAAGAAAAACTTATTTCCATCCGTCGACATTTACATGAGTATCCAGAACTATCATATGAAGAGTTCGAAACAACAAAAGCAATAAAAAATTGGTTAGAAGAAAAAAACATTACTATCATTGACTCCAATTTAGAAACAGGAATTATCGCTGAAGTGTCTGGTAATAAAAACGGACCAATTGTAGCAGTTCGTGCTGATATTGATGCCCTTCCTATTCAAGAAGAAACACATTTGTCCTATGCATCTAAAGTACGAGGGAAAATGCATGCTTGTGGACACGATTTTCATACAGCTGCCATTTTAGGTACTGCTTTCTTATTAAAAGAAAGAGAATCTTCCCTAAATGGAACGGTTCGCTTCATATTCCAACCAGCTGAAGAAAGTAGTAATGGCGCTTGCAAAGTTATTGATGCTGGACATTTACGTAATGTGCAAGCGATTTTCGGCATGCATAATAAACCTGATTTACCAGTAGGTACAATTGGCATTAAAGATGGTCCACTGATGGCTGGAGTTGATCGATTTGAAATTGAAATTCACGGAGTTGGTACACACGCGGCTGTACCAGATGCTGGCGTAGATCCTATTGTCGCATCCTCTCAAATTGTGATGGCACTGCAAACAATTGTAAGCCGAAATATAAGTTCATCTCATAATGCGGTTGTTAGTGTTACAAATATTCACGCAGGAAATACGTGGAACGTGATTCCTGAAAAAGCTACGTTAGAAGGAACGATTCGCACGTTCCAAGCTGAAACACGTGAAAAGATTCCAGCACTCATGGAGCGTATTATTAAAGGTGTATCTGATGCATTAGGTGTAAAAACGAAATTCCGTTTTTATTCAGGCCCTCCTGCTGTTCACAACGATAAAGCTCTTACAGACTTATCTATTCAAGTTGCCACAAAGATGAATCTTAATATCATCTCGCCTAGTCTATCAATGGCTGGAGAAGATTTCTCATTTTACCAACAGGAAATACCAGGTTCATTCGTCTTTATGGGAACGAGCGGTACACATGAATGGCATCATCCTGCTTTTACAATTAATGAAGAGGCACTGCCTATAAGTGCAGAATACTTTGCTTTACTAGCCGAAAGAGCACTTAAACAATTCTCATAAAAAAAGCCGTTCAAAGTGCATCTCAGCACCCTGAACGGCTTTTCTTATTAAGTTAAATCACGTTTTAAAAACACAGTATATGAAATACATAAAAATACGAACAAATAAAGTAGCAACATACATGATGCAAACGGGAATGTTACTCCATCAATAAAACTTCCGTTCTTTGAAATACTATATAAATCTGTGTTTGCTGGCAATAAATATTTCGCCCAGTTATATCTAGTGGCTGCTAATAACGCAATATTGCCTGATAAAGCAAGGAATAGTGAAATACCAATTGCACCTCCACTAGATCTCGTTAACACAGAAATCATAAATGCAAACGATGCGTACACAACCGTTGGTAACCACGATAAAACATAATATTTACTTGCTTCTACAAAAATGTTTTGTTTTATTATATTTCCATCTTGGAAAATAAACTCACTCCATGCAGGCTGTTGGAATTTATAAATAACAAGTCCACATAAAGCGGAGAAGATCATATTAAATATAAATAATAAAGCTGCAAATATAACGATTGCTAAAAATTTTGCTGTTAAAATTTTAAAGCGACTCGCTGGTCGTATCGTTAAAAATTTATATGTTCCCCAGCTATATTCATTCGCAAAAATTGTACTTGCATACACGAGGATAAATGGGAGCAAAATTGGAAATACGATAAAACCTGTATCTCTCATGAAAGAAAGTGGAGAACTGCTTGCCGGTGCTGTATCCGTATCTAAATGCTTCATCTTAAGCTGGTATTCTTTTACAAGCTCATCCCCTGATTTTTCTGCTAAAATAGCTTCTTTTTTCATGCCAAGCTTTTTCTCAATTTCTACAGTTCGTTCTGTATAATCTACTTTCCATCCTATTGTTTCCGGTTCAAAATACTTTACCGTAACCCATCCTAATCCGATTATTAATACTGCAATAACTGCAAATGGAATAATCGTTCGCTTCCGCTTAAATATTTTATACAGTTCGTTATATACTAAATTAAACAATATCTTTTCCCCCTGTTAATTCTAAAAATTGCTCTTCTAACGTTTTTCTTTCTTCATATACACGATACACTTGAATATTTTTCTCAAGCAATGTACGAATAACATTTGGGATTTCTTCATCTTTTACATTAATAAGTAATTCATTATCTTTTACTAAAACATCATGCCCTAATATTTCTGCTGCTTTATTCGCATCATCTACACGTATACGGATCGTCTCCATCTCTT
Source organism: Bacillus cereus group sp. BfR-BA-01356 (assembly GCF_022663635.1). Classification (NCBI taxonomy): domain Bacteria; kingdom Bacillati; phylum Bacillota; class Bacilli; order Caryophanales; family Bacillaceae; genus Bacillus; species Bacillus cereus group sp. BfR-BA-01356. The sequence goes on from NZ_JAKUFX010000012.1 coordinate 65,539, forward strand.
CGCTTTGGCTATGCTGAATATTTTGCGTAGCCACATATTCCCCGTGCTGAATAATGATAACTCTGTCACACATTAATTCAACTTCTGAAAGTAAGTGACTTGATACAAGTACAGCTTTTCCTTGTTCATGTGCAATTTTTTTATGTACATTCTCATTTCATGTATTCCACTAGGGTCTAATCCATTTGTCGGTTCATCTAGTATCAACACGTCTGGATCGTGAATAAGTGCCTGAGCGATTCCTAAACGTTGTCTCATGCCGAGTGAATACGCTTTTACTTTGCGATCAATTACTTGTCCCATCCCTAACAATTTCACTACTTCATCGATACGTTCTTCGGTCACATTACCATTCATTCGTCCGAAATATGTTAAATTTTCATAGCCGCTCAAAAAAGGATAAAATTCAGGTGTCTCAATTACCGCTCCAATTTTCGCAGCTGTTTTTTCGAATTGCTGTTTCACAGATTGACCATCAATCCATACTTCACCTTCTGTCATACGGATCATACCAACCATCATTCTCATTAAAGTCGTTTTTCCAGCACCGTTTGGTCCGAGTAAACCGACAACCTCGCCTTTTTTCACTTCAAAACTAATATTTTGTACAAGTGTCTTTGATCCGATTCGCTTCGTTAACCGATCGACTTTTACAATTGATTGTTCATTTGTCATTCTATACAACCTTTCCTTCCCATTCTTTGTCAGGTCTTTTCACTGTAACATGATTATTTTTATGTGTAAAATGGAAAAAGGCATGATTTCTCATGCCTTTTTCTTGAAATGCAACGAATTTTTATCTTGTAAACTTTGAACAAATCGAAAACATTGCACCATCGATAATAGAAGGATAACAATCATAATTATACTCACTACTACTATTGCATATATTGTAATCGGTGCACTATTTATCCCTTGTATTCCTGCTATTCTTATAAAGATAATCGTAAATAATTTTAAAAATAACATCCCATTAACTAATCCAAAAACAAACGCTGCTCCATAAATGAATAATTGCTCCTGACATAATAAACATAGTACATCATTTCTCTTCCTATTCTCTGCTACATAAGATTTAACTTCTTCTTTCCTCACTTGCAGAAGAGAATAAGTCATTTTATATGTAATAAACGTACATATGAAAATGACTACGATAAACAACGTGTAAAAACACATTTGAAATAAAAGCGTAGTCCCTAATTCCCCAGCAACTACTTCATTAAATTGTAACGATATCATAAAAAACAAAATCATAGTACTCATAGCAATCCACATAAATTGCTTCATCCTTTTGGTAGCAAATGTTCTAATATTTTTTCTCGCTAACCGACATAAAGACATAAAATTCTTCCCCTACCTTATTACATACGCATTCTATACTACTAGTGTATAAAAATATGACATTTTAAACATCGCACTACAATCGGAATTTCTTCTAAGTCTTTAGTCCTAGAAAACGAAATGATAAAAAATCACATTTAGAATATAATTGTAAAAAGGAGGAGATTGCATGCGTATAAAATTACTATCAATCTTGTGTTTATTATTACTCCCAAGTTGTAGCCAAATAAAAAACAATGAAGTTGCCATTGTTGAGCCATACAAATTAACAAAAGAGCAAGCTTCTATTTTACAAATGACTCCTTTTCAAGAAGGAAATAGCATGTTTTATAACGTTACGCTTAAAAATGATAAAGATGAAATAAATGCTACAATTGATTATTATAACAATGGTAAAAAAACAAAAGAAATTGCTAATATAGCTACCTCACATTTTTCAAAAAAGAAAGTAAAGCTTTCTTTTTTACCACCACATTTCCAATTCAATAAAGATATACAAGAAAAAAGGCAGTGGTATATGAATATTGAAGGTGGTTCAACGCTTGTTCATGAAGAAGCACCACCAAGCGTAAATAGCTCCGCAACTACTACAATCCAATCTATAAAAAATTTAAAATACAATCAAAAAACAATTTTAGCTGCTGTAATCCAAACAAGTAAAGAAACTGTAAGCGTCCCTACAATTGACGAAGACAAAGGTATTGATTTACTCTTAAAAGAAAATGAACACGTTTATCTATTTAGTATCGAGCTAAAAAAAGAACAATAAAGCGGAAATGCAACTTAAGTTGCATTTCCGCTTTATTGTTTAACAAGGTGTACTTTTATAAATCTGAATTAACTCCATTTTCTGTTACTACTATTACTCATCTTCTACTTCTATTCTTTTCTTCTCTCTTGCAATTTTTAAAAACTCTAGTAGCTCTGGATTACTATTCATTTTTTTGTAAGCCACTGACATTTCTGCCACAAAATTAGAATCATATAATTCTTTATATACAACTTCTGTTTTATATAACTTATTTGCCGATACGGGTATTACTGTAATTCCAATTCCTGCTGCTACAAGCCCCATAACTGTTTGATACTCTGTTGCTTCTTGTACAATACGTGGACTAAATCCTACTTCTCTGCAAAGAGATAAAATTGTATCATACAAAGCTGGCCATACTGGTCTCGTAATAAATACAAACGGCTCATCTCGTAAATCTTCTATATGTATTTCATCTTTCTCTGCAAGTGGATGTGCCTTTGGTAAACATAAGGTGCAAGATAACCTTTGAATTGGCTCTAATTCTAATAATTGTGTTGGAATTGGTGGACGTAAAAAGCCAATATCAATACGGTTATCATGAAGTGCATGAACTTGATCTGGTGTTGACAATTCATGTAATGCAACAGACACTCTCGGAAATTTCTTTCTATATTCCCTAACAATTGATGGTAAAATATCATATATCGCCGCACCTACAAAACCAATTGAAAGTGATCCTACTTCTCCCCTTTGCGCACTTTGTGCAACTTCTACTGCTTTTTCAATTTGTTCAAACGCTTTTTTTACTTCTTTTAAAAACATTTCTCCTGCTTCTGTTAGTTCAACCCTTCTTTTCGTTCTTGAAAATAATGTAACTCCCATTTCTTTTTCTAATTGCTGTATTTGTTGACTAAGTGGTGGTTGTGTCATTTGTAAACGAGCAGCTGCCCGTCCAAAGTGTAACTCTTCTGCCACAACAACAAAATATTGCAAATGCCGTAATTCCATTTTTGGACACCCTTTTCACTTTCGATTAATATGTCTAATATATTAATAACATATAATTTATATATTAGACAAATATTTTGAATGAACGTATAGTAGAAATTGTTAATTCTTTTTTACAATTTTTATGTAAAAAAAGAAAGAGGTGGTTACTGTATGAAATGGTGGAAGTTAAGCGGACAAATTTTATTACTATTTTGTTTCGCTTGGACAGGTGAATGGATTGCAAAACAGGCACACCTCCCAGTTCCAGGAAGTATAATCGGTATTTTTTTATTATTAATTTCATTAAAATTTAACCTAGTTAAAAAAGAATGGATACAGGACGGAGCAGATTTTTTATTAAAAGAACTTATTTTATTTTTCATCCCTTCTGCAGTCGCTGTCATACGTTACAGAGATACACTAACACAATATGGAATCGATCTCATTTTAATTATTATGATTAGCACTCTTTGCGTTACCTTAGTTACAGGACTTTTAACAGAATTGCTACTAAAGCGGAAAGGATCAACGCAATGATCGGATTTCTTTGTTTACTATTAACACTATTCACATATTGGATATCAAAAAAATGTATCAACGTTGGAATTGGAGTCTACTTTCTCCTCTTCTCGTCTGTCCCATTATTTTAATTGCTTTATTGCTCGGATTAGATACACCTTATGAAACATATGAATCTGGTGGTCACTGGTTAACTGAATTATTAAAGCCCGCAACAGTTGCTTTTGCATGGCCAATCTATAAATATTTTGATTTATTAAAGAAACATGGAATGGCTATCTTACTTAATGTCATTGTCGGTTCGTTTTTATCAGTCATTACTTCAGCACTACTAGCAAATTATTTTCAAATTGATTCATCACTAGAACATAGTTTAGCGCCACATATCGTAACAACACCAATCGCAATGGCTATTTCAGAAATGATTGGTGGCATGTCACAATTAACTGCTGTATTTGTCGTTTTAACTGCCTTAACAGGAGCATTGCTCGGTCCTTCTCTCATACGTATTTGCCGTATTAAAACAGCAATCGCAAAAGGTATTATGTTAGGAACGAGCGCAAATGGAACCGGTACATCAAAAGCATTCGAAATCGGTCCTGTGGAAGGAACAATCGCAAGTTTATCCATGCTTTTAACAGCAGGCTCTAGTTTAGTTATCGTTCCGCTTTTCTTGTCTTGGATACATTAAAGAAGCAAGTATTTACATACTTGCTTCTTTATCTATATATTGGCACAGCAATTCATAATCCTCTGGAAAAGCTAAACACAATTGTTCAACTTCATGTATCCCTTTCCAAGCAATTTCATGTATTAACTCATCAGGATCTTGGATTTTCATATTACCGCCTATTTGTTTAACAAAATAATAATGGACATACACTGGAACACCGTATGTAATACCCTCTTTTTCATATATTTTATTTACAACTTCCACATTGTAACCTGTTTCTTCCCAAACTTCCCTAATACAACATTCTTCTAGTGTCTCTCCCTTTTCAAGTCCTCCACTTGGGACAGACCACCTTTTTTCTTCTCCCTCTTTGCCCTGCAATACCATTAAAACTTCATTTTTTTCATTTACACATACCGCTGCACTACCTATCCATCTCTCCATAAACATCCCTCCCCTACTAAAATTCGCCTTCTTTATTATTTTCCCCTTGAAAAAAAAGGAAAATAATAAAACAATGACGAAAAGTTACATCAACTTCATAGACAATCCCTTCTTAGAAATTAAAACTGGAAGGATGAAAATATGATTTCTAATTATGTTGTGGAATGTGTCTTTTGTGAAGAAAATCGAAAACCTCGCCAAGCTATTGTCACAGTTCCCGCCACTACTCAGCTACTAGCCCTTGAAAAAGTGCGCGCGGAATGCAAACGTCGCTTCGGAAAAACTGTATTATTGCAAACAGAAATTAAAGAAGAAATAATTTTCGAACAAAAAGAAAGCTGACCATAAATTGGTCAGCTTTCATATCCGATCATATTTTCACATGAAGATTAGGGGCATCCTCTTTAAGGATCGGGATTTTCCCATTATGTACGTTCCATAATGGTCATCGAACAATATATTTCTATGCAATTAACTATTGAATAGAATAGGGCAAAACTTGTTCGCATTTTTAGAAAAGGGATAGGGATATAATTCAAGTAGTACTTCGAATACTCGAACTTTACACTCATAATATTAAAACAAATCCTTTTATATGGGAAATATGAATTACCTATATAATTCATTCGTAAAATATATTAATAGTTTGCTATATTAATTTTATCCCGCTATTTGTAAGCAGTAACCCCCTACTTATTATAATTTCACCTTATTCCATCAATAGCATACATCCAGCTAAAACCGGTGTCATAATCATCGAAAACCTCAAAAGCATTCGCGGTGCATAATTTGTAAACTTCGCGCCAATATATGCCCCTAACATGGTCCCAATTAATACTTGCAATAACAATATATAATCTAAATATCCTTCCGAACTATATCCTAGCCCGCCTCCAATTGCAATCGGTAATATAACAAGCATCGTTGTCCCTACAGATTGCTGAATCGTTAGTCTCAATAAAACCATTAATCCAAGCTGAATAAACGGTGCAGAACCAATCCCAAATGAACCAGCCATCATTCCAGTAACTAATCCAAGGCATATACATTTCAACAAGTAGTTCATGGAAAACTCTTTATGCTTATATAAAGATAACTGTTCTTTGTTTTGGAACATAATTAATTTAATAAACATAAAAATTGCCGATAAAAATAACATCCCAGCTGTAAACCAATGAAGAAGATGTGCTGGTATAAGTGAACCAAATTTAGAACCAATATAAGAGCCAATTGCGCCAAATCCTCCAACAATCCCGCCTATAATAAATGCAACATTGCCTTCACGGTAATGACTGACAACACCTGATAATGTCGTAAATGCCATTGCAGTTAAAGATGTTGCAAGAGCAACATGAATAGGAATATGAAATACTAAAGTGAGTATCGCGATAATAAACCCAGCTCCTCCAGCTCCAACAAATCCTAATAAAATACCCATTACTAACATTGTTATAATAATTGCCACAGACTTTCCCTCCAGTAACACAATTATCCATCATATTTATCCTTACATACAAATAAAAAGCATCCTAGACGGATGCTTTTTATTTCAAAAATATGTACTTAATCTTGATTAATCAAAATAATCGCTGGACCAGCGACCACTACTCCAGCTACTTCTATTTTTTCAAATTCTTTTACTGTAATAGATATAACTCCTTCTCTTTCCATCAATTCTTTACTCAGGACATCAGTCGGGATTGCTTTCACCGTCTTACCTCCTTTTCATTTATACAATATGATAAAGTAAAACTTTAATGAGTGGGGTTTTTGTCCGTACTTATTAATTATTACCCCTCACCAATCGGACTAATAATCACCCAATGCATCTATATATATGCATCACCTCCGCTTTCATTCCTTATTCCACTCAAAAACCTTCTCCCCCTTCCGTGACATATTGAAAAATAAAAAAGAAGCTATAACATATAGCTTCCCTCTACGTTTCTTTAATCTTTATGCACCGTATATTCCATGACTTTTCCATCTCTATCAAATTGGAAAACAAGCTGTTCGCTATCTATTGGAATAAAGCCACGTTCAGTCCCAAGATAATACAAAGTGGTAACTCCTTCTTCCCCACTTCTCGTTTCCATTGGAGCTCCTAACAATTGTGTAATTTCTTCATTTGATTTCCCTATTAATTTATATTTTTGTAATAGATCATCTACCATATATACCCGCTTATCTGCATGATTTAACCATCTATTTTGATTAAACTTTGATGTATATTCATTTACACTTAGTTGTACAGTGCACACTATTAATGGTATGAGTGCTACTATTAAAACCCCCAACATTTGCTTCTTTTCTTCATTACGATTTTTAGAAACATATAAAATAGCCCTTTGAATCATGACTAATAAAACAAATGGTATGAATACTACAAAAATGCTCCTTACACTTAAGGGTATATGGACCATATCAATGACGAATATAAATAGAATGTACATTACTATATACAAACAAAAAGAGACATACAAAATGCCACGTAGCATAGCGTTCAGAAAGATCTCCCCTTTTAACTCACTATATAATTCATCCGGCTAATCATTTCTCGAATCTGTTCTAATTCTTGCACTGTATATACTACTTTCCCTGCTAAGATTTCATTTCTGAAGAACATTACAATTTGCTCCCGATCTTTTAATCTAGGTGTTTCCTCACTAGAAAGGTCTACTATTTCTTTTCCATTTTTATTATAAAAATATACAACTGGTTTTACTTTTTCTTTTATACTATTAGCCTGGATTTCTTTCAAACCACTGTATAAAATTTGAGATAGTTTCTTCGCCCTATATACTGGATTCCCTTCATTTTTCACTTGTATAGTTGACGAATCTTTACCTACTATATATTCAAATGTCTCTTCTTTTTCAACTTCTTGTTGATACTTACCCATTTCATCAATCATAAATGAATATATACCAGCATTTTCTTTCGTTAAACCATGAATTAATTTCTCTTCCCATTCTTTCGTCTCAAGTAGATAAATACCAGTTTTGCACAAGATGAGATGATGGACTCGATTATCGTTTATTTCACTATTATTTTTAATAAAAACATTCGGCATGATTTGAATTTCAGCATCTAATATGATGCCTTGCTCTATGAATCCTCGCTTCATATAATGCAATGTTTCGTACGTATTCATTTCAGCACCGTTTTTAGTATATTCTCGTAGATTTGCAATTAATTTTTGAAACATATGTATTTCGTTATTATGTTTATTTTGCATTTCACTACGTTCTTTACTATGCTGCACAGCTAATTGATTTTTCATCATACGCATATTTTCAATTTCTCTATTTGCACTTACTTGTAAATCATTGTATTTTTTCTGTTCCATATTTTTTAAATTATTTTGTTGTTCTTTATGCTCTATCACCGTAGCTGCAATTTCATTTTTATACGTTTCAATCGCTTGTTTCTTTTCAAATTCTACTTGCTGACTCTCTGATTCTAACTGTTTATTTTTATAAAACAGCACAAATACTACAGCTAATAATATTAAAACCGCACCTATTAGCACATAATTCATATTTTTACCCCTTTATTTCATTTTCGATTATTTTTTATAAATATATCTATTATAGTATACTATGGTTTCGATATAGACTTTGTAAAAGTTGTATATTTTTAATAAAAGGCACCTCTGACGGGGCACCTTTTATTTTCACTCTATTGTACACCATACTGAATATAACTTGGATCGTAGTATATCCATTGATTTGTCCCTAAGCAAAGCCATCCATCTTGCTTACTCCATACTCGATACGATTCACCATGATGTAACTGTCTTATAACATTTCCATTTAATGATGGAGCATCACGCAAATTTACATTATCACCAGTAATAGTCGCCACATAATGTTTATACTGAATATAACTCGGATCATTATATACCCACTGATTTGTCCCTAAACAAAGCCATCCATCTTGTTCTCCCCAAACTTCATATGTTTCGCCACGATTCAATTGGCGAATTACACTAGACTGCAAAGATGGTCCACTTCTCAAATTCACATTATCTCCATTAATTATAGCAACCCCGTACACTGGAGTTGCATTATTAGGCGGGGAAACATTACCTCCACCACTTGCTCCATTCCCTTTTAAAGCTTCTAATGAAACTGCAGCTGATACATCACAATTTCCTACGCCTGAAATTTGTCCAGAATCTGTGTACTGCCACGCTGTCCACGTTGTCCATCCACCAGCATCAGCAGGCGGTGTACTCGAGTATTTAGCAATCCAAAGCGGTATATCACTTAATCCGCTAATTCCGAACTCATTAATATACCAAACTCCTGTATATAACATTACATCTTTTCCAGTAGCCTGTTTCACATAATTTATGAAGCTTCTTGCCCAATTCGATATAGCGTTACCAGTTAAATTACTGTTACTCGGATCTGTTGGTGATTCTAAATCCAGAACTGGCATTAAGTCTGTCTGGTTATTTTGTAATATACTCACAAAATATTTTGCCTCTGAAATTGCATCATTTTGTTCTGGGCGTGCAAAATGGTATGCACCAATTAATACATTCGCATTTCGTGCTGCTTGTACATTCTTAGTAAAAGTAGGATCAATGTAGTTTACACCTTCTGTCGCTTTTGCATACGCTGCTGGAATTCCAGATGCCTTCACTGCATTCCAATCAATATTCCCTTCCCAATGAGACACATCAATAAACGTAACATTTGAACTTGATCTGTTTTGCATATAAAATCTCCTATCATTTTTTTACTTCGTATACATACAATATGTACAAGTTTCATAAGAGGACACGACATTTATGCTATAGAAACAAAGAGTAAACATATTTTGTATACAAAATAAAAAAGACCTTGTATTACAAGGCCTTTTGCAAACTCACTTTATTTTGTAGCAAATACATATTATAATACAAACCTTGCTCACTTAATAATTCTTGATGTGTCCCTCTCTCTACTATCTCTCCATCATGCATCACAAAAATTTGATCCGCATCTTGAATTGTAGATAACCTATGCGCAATGGCTATCGTCGTTCTACCTTTTCGCATTTGTTGCAACGCTGTTTGAATAGCCTCTTCTGTTTCTGTATCGATATTAGCTGTTGCTTCATCTAATACTAATACTTTCGGATTCGTTGCTATCGTTCTAGCAAAAGCAATTAATTGTCGTTGACCGCTTGAAAATGCTGCACCTCTTTCTACTACTTCTGTTTCATACTGTTTTGGTAACTTTTCAATAAACGTATTCGCTTGCACAAATCGAGCAGCTTCTTTTACTTCTTCATCCGTAATTTCTTCATTATACATACGAATATTTTGCTTTACATTTCCAGCAAATAAAAATGCATCTTGCAATACGAGTCCTATTTTCTTTCTAATTTCTCGTTCTTCAAATTTTTCTAAATCTACACCGTCTATTACAATATTTCCTGACTTAATATTATAAAATCGCATTAACAAATTCATAATCGTACTTTTTCCGCTACCAGTATGCCCAACAAAAGCAACCGTTTGCCCTTGTTTCACGTGAAATGATACATTTTTTAAAACGTCACGCTTTCCATCATATGAAAAAGTAACATTTTTAAATTCAATATCTCCATCCACGATTTGAGGATTCTCATTGCCTTTTTGAACCGGTGCTAAATCTTTCTCGTCCATTAAATGAAATACACGTGATGACGAAACAAGTGCCTGTTGGAAGAAGGACAATTTCATCATCATCTCATTTACAGGTTGGAAGAAACGATGTATATAGTTAACAAAAGCATATAAAACTCCTACTTCAACAGGGCTCTTTAAAGCATCAATCCCAAATAAACCTAGTACTAACGCAATAGCTACAATATGTACTAAATCCGTAGCTGGTCGTAAAAGTAATGCGTCTAACTTCAAAGTACGTCGCCCTGCACTATAATGTTTATTATTCACTTCTTCAAACTCTTTTCTCATACGTTTTTCTTGTCTGAACACTTGAACAATATTCATTCCTTGTATGGACTCGTTCAACTTTGCATTTAACACGCTTAGTTGATTACGTACTTCTAAATAAAAAGCTGCACTTTTCCGGCGATATAATACCATAATCGCAAACATTATCGGAATTAATACGAGAGAAAATAGCGCTAATTTTACATCTAATAAAAACATCGCTACTAAAATACCTACTAAAAAGACTACATTTTTTACAAATGTTGATAATACACTGACATAAAAATCTTTAATCGCTTCCGTATCATTTGTTATACGCGATACAAGTGTACCAATCGGCGTACGATCAAAGAAACTTAATGACAGCTTTTGAACATGTTCATATACTTCAACTCGCATATCTTGAACAATCTTAAAAGCAATGTTCTGAAAGTACAATAGATTTAAATACGTAAATAGTACTTTTAATAAATGAGCAACTATGTAAATTACAAATAAAGTAACGAGCGCTGATCGTTCAAAATCCCGCGGTACTAGGTGTTCATCGAGGAATTGTTTAATTAAAAAAGGACCCATCATTTCCGTTACTGTCGCACCAACTAAAAAGATAAATGCTAAAGATAGTAACCCTTTATATGGCTTCATATAGGAAAGCAATCTACTTAAATCACTTCGCTTCTTCTCTACCATCATACGCCTCCTTTCTCGACTAAAGCTTCTAATTGCTGGCTTTCATACATTTCCTTATACCAGCCGTTTTCCTTCATTAATTCCTCATGTGTACCTCTTTGTACAATTCTACCTTCATCAACAACAAGAATAAGATTGGCATGCTGAATTGCACTTAATCGGTGTGCAGTAATAATCGTCGTTTTCCCTGCTCTCTCCCTCTTTAAGGCACTTAAAATCGTCTCTTCTGTTTTTGCATCTACCGCTGATAAACAATCATCCAAAATTAAAATTTCAGCATTTGTTAATAAAGCACGAGCAATAGAGATTCGCTGTTTTTGACCACCAGATAACGAAACACCTCTTTCCCCTACTACTGTTTCATATCCTTTTGAAAATTGGAGGATGTCATTATGAATACAAGCAATCTCTGCAGCTTGGGTAATTTCATTATATGTAGCATCCGCCTTTCCAAAGGCAATATTCTCACCAACACTTGCTGAAAATAAAAAATGATCTTGCGGCACGTATGAAATGGCAGAACGGACACCATGAAGTGTCATATCTCGAATATCTCGCTCCCCAATTTTTAATTCACCATTAAAATGATCATACTCACGGATTAAACATTTTAATAAAGTCGTTTTCCCTGCGCCTGTACGTCCTACAACTCCTAGCGTTTCGCCCTTCTTCAAATCAAAGTGAATATCGTTTAAATGTAACAATTCATTTTTCTTATACGAAAATGAATCAACGGCAAACGAAACATTACCGCTCGCTATTGTATGTACAGCATTTTCGCTATTTACTACATCTGATTTTTGTGAAAGAATTTTTTCTACACGGTCATATGAAGCACGCCCACGCTCCATAATATTGAATAACCATCCAAACGCTAACATTGGCCAAACGAGGGTACCTAAATATGTCGTAAATGTAACGAGATCACCTACTGTTAATTCACCTCTTACAACTAATACCGATCCGTAACATACTGCGATTAAAAAAGAAAATCCAACGATAAGAGAGATTGTCGGATCAAATAACGAATCAATACGTGCAACTAACACATTTTTATGTACAACATCTTCTGATTTTCTTCGAAACGCCTGTAAATCTTCTTTCTCTTGTCCAAGCGAGCGAATCACTTTCATTCCACTCATACTCTCTTGCACTTTATCATTGATTTCCGAAAACGATTGCTGTGCTTTATGAAACCTTTTATGTAATAAAGTTCCATAATAATTTGTCGAAATAGCTACAATCGGCATTGGAATTAAACTTAATAATGTTAACTTCCAACTAATTGTAAAACCCATCGCTACGAGTACACATCCTCCGACAGCTAATGAGTCAACAAGCGTCAAAACACCTGCTCCAGCAGTTTGCTGGATCGCTTGAATATCATTGGTCGCATGTGCCATTAAATCACCTGTTCGATTTGACTGATAGAAAGATGGACTCATCTTTGTAAAATGTTCATACAAATTTTTTCGTAATTGGCGAGCTAATTTTAATGAAGACCCGAAAATCATAATACGCCATATGTAACGTAATATGTACATCGTAATACCTACAATTACTAATAGTACAACCCATTTTAGTAACTTATCGGTCGTCAATGTTCCATCATTAATTTCATCTACAACGATTCCAATTACTTTTGGTGCTACAAGTTCTAAAAGTGCAACGCCAAACAATAAAATAATTCCAGTTATGTACGCTCGTTTTTCTTGTTTAAAAAACCACGCTAAATTCATAAACACTTTCATTTTTTTCCTCCTCCCTTAAAATGAGCGATGTTTTCAGTTTACCAAAAATACAGAATTTTTAAAAGTTTTAAAAACTATAACTAACAAAAAGAAAGACACTCTTAGCGAGTGTCTTTTAGCGCTTATTTCATTTGTTGCTTGTTCATTGCGCTCATCATTTGATTGATTTTCTTTTGGGAAGGTTTTTGTCCCATTTGCATCATCATCATTTTTAACATTTGTTCGTTAATTGGTGGATTTTTTTGTAAGTAATTCATCATGTATTTGCGGGCAATGAAAAATCCTAACGCCACGCCTGCTACTAGTGCTACTACGCCCACTAGAATACCTAACCAAATTGGCATATATTTTCCTCCTTCATGTTGTCTACCTTACAGTGTACTAAAACCTTTTCAATAAGACAAGATACAATTCGACATTTTTTACACATATGTTCGTACTTGTTTTAGAGGATTCAGCCATCCGTACTTTGTATTTTCATAATCCATAGCTAAAAATGTTAATTCACACTTTCTTAACACCTCAAAGAACGTCGTTTCCATAGAGACATTTCCAGAGGTATTCATACGAATATAGTGCGGTTTCACCATTATTTCGCCGTACTCCGCTCCCGTATAAAGTGTATGTGTATGATGTGTTCTATCATATTTACCAAGAACGCGCAAAGCTTGTTCTAATTTATGATGAATTTTCATTACTTGCAATGGCATCGTTATATACATCATTTGCTTATATAACACTTTTTTCTCCGAAAGGGACCCAGATTCTGAAAATCGAGCAAATAAATCAAAAAACAAATATTCACGACCAAAATAAGCTTTCGCAATATCCTCTTGAATTAAATACAATTCATACGTTTTCATTTTTCCACTCCCAATCTGGACAACCTTTTCTCTTCATTATATATAAGAAAATTTGCAATGATTGTCTGACTGCGGAGAGATAAAAAACTTTTTCTGTCGAAAAAACTCATTTACATAGAAAAACCTCTCCATGCCGGAGAGATTTTTCTGAAATCATTAAAGCATTTCTTTTACTTTACGAACAACGTTCTCTACAGTAAATCCATACTCTTCCATAATCTTCTCACCAGGAGCAGAAGCACCGAATGTATCGATACCTAACACATCTCCTTCAAGACCTACGTAACGGTGCCATCCGAATGTAGCACCCATTTCGATTGCGAAACGTTTTGTTACTGCTTTTGGTAATACAGATTCTTTGTACTCTGCAGTTTGAGCTTCGAAGCGATCCATAGATGGCATGCTGACAACAGCTGCGTCAACGCCGTCTACTGCTAATGCTTTTTGAGCTTCAACAGCTAGACTTACTTCAGATCCAGTTGCAAGTAAGATTACATCAGCCGTTTCTTTCTTGCTTGCAGAAACTACATATGCACCTTTTGCTACTTTTTCATACGTATCATCTTTTGCACCTTCTAATGTTGGAAGGTCTTGACGAGTTAATACTAAAGCAGTTGGTTTGTTTGCAGATTCTAAAGCTAGTCTCCAAGCTGCAACAGATTCGTTACCATCAGCAGGACGAATAACAGAAACGTTTGGCATTGCACGAAGCGCTGCTAATTGCTCGATTGGTTCATGTGTTGGACCATCTTCACCAACAGCGATACTGTCATGTGTGAATACATACGTTACTGGCAATTGCATTAATGCTGCAAGGCGAATTGCTGGACGTAAGTAATCAGAGAATACGAAGAACGTACCACCGTAAGTTTTTAAACCACCATGTAGTGCAATACCGTTCATTGCTGCACCCATTGCGAACTCACGTACACCGTACCAAATGTTTTTACCGCTGTAATCATCTCTTGTAAAGTCTTTTTCGTTATTCATGTATGTTTTGTTAGAACCAGCAAGGTCAGCAGATCCACCGAAGAATGATGGTACAGACTCTGCAATTGCATTAATTACAGCACCAGAAGAATTACGAGTTGCTGCTTTTGATCCTAATTCATAAGTCGGTAAGTTTTGCTCCCAACCTTCTGGAAGTTGACCGTTCATTGCTGCTTGGAATTCGTTTGCTAATTCTGGGTATGCTTGTGCATATTCACCTAGCATCGTGTTCCACTCAGCTTGCGCAGTTTCACCAACATCTTGTACTGTTTTACGGAAGTTGTCATATACTTCTTCTGCTACGTGGAATTCTTGCTCAGCAGTCCAAGCATATGCTTCTTTCGTTAATTTTGTTTCTTCTACACCAAGTGGAGAACCATGTGAAGCTGATTTTCCTGATTTGTTTGGAGAACCGAAACCAATTGTCGTTCTTACTTCAATTAGCGTTGGGCGTTTTTCGTCAGCTTTCGCTTCTTCAATTGCTTTCGCGATTGCTTCAATATCGTTTCCATCCTCAACACGGATTACTTGCCATCCGTATGCTTTGTAACGATCTTCTACACTTTCAGAGAATGAACGATTTAAATCGCCATCTAATGAAATATCGTTTGAATCGTAAAGCACAACAAGACGACCTAATTGTAAATGAGCAGCTAATGAAGATGCTTCAGCAGAAACGCCCTCCATTAAATCTCCATCACCACAAATAGCGTATGTATAATGATCTACTACATTAAACGCATCACGGTTATATTTAGCAGCTAAATGTCTTTCAGCCATTGCCATACCTACAGCAGTTGCAATACCTTGTCCAAGTGGACCAGTCGTTGCATCTACACCAGCTGTATGACCGTACTCAGGATGTCCTGGAGTTTTGCTTCCCCATTGACGGAAGTTCTTTAAGTCATCCATTGTTACATCATAACCAGATAGGTGAAGTAGGCTGTATAATAACATTGAACCATGACCTGCAGATAATACGAAACGATCACGGTTAAACCACGTTGGGTTATTTGGATTGTGTTTCATAAATTGAGTCCATAATGTATAAGCCATTGGTGCTGCACCCATTGGCATTCCTGGGTGACCAGAGTTTGCTTTTTCAATCGCATCGATGGATAATGTGCGAATCGTGTTGATAGAAAGTTGTTCGATTGAATGTGACATGCTATTCTTCCCTTCGCTTATATTAGTAAACGTTTTATACATTTATATGATAGCTTCCCACGCAAGATTATACAACATGTATCGACAAATATGTTGATATTTTTTTGATTTTTTATAAAAAAATCAATGTTTCCGGGAATGTATGGGCATTCAATATGACATACTTTTTCATTATTTTTATTTTAAAAGGAAAGGGAATTATCTGTATATTTATACAAATTTCTTCTATACTTACTTTTTTAAATAAGTTTTTAAAAACATAAAAAAGCATCTAACTTCGATGCTTTTCAAATAAGTTAAACAATCCGTTTCCGAATCGAGCTTGAAATCAAATCAATTATAATTACCATTAAAATAATACCTAATAAAATAATACCAACACGAGACCAATTCCGTGAACTCAGCGCAAAAATTAAAGGTGTACCAATCCCTCCTGCTCCAATAACCCCTAAAATTGCAGCGGATCGTACATTAATTTCAAATCTGTATAACGTATACGATAGAAAATCTGGTAACACTTGCGGTAACACCGCATACCAAAGTATTTGAAAACGATTTGCTCCTGTTGCTAGTAACGCTTCCGTCGGTCCTTTATCTATGTTTTCAATTCCTTCTGAATATAGTTTTCCTAACATTCCAATAGAATGCAATCCTAAGGCTAATACTCCTGCAAAAGAGCCTGGACCAACAGCTTTTATAAATAAAAGAGCCATAACTAATTCAGGAAACGTACGAACAAAACTAAGTACAATTTTCCCAGATCCTGAAGTTAATTTTCCACTACTCATATTCGTTGCCGCCCAAAAGGCAAACGGAACAGATAAAAATGCAGAAATAAATGTACCTAATATCGCAATTGCCAACGTATCAATTAATCCATGTAATAAATCTTCACCATCTGGCAAAGATACATACGACCAGTCTGGACTCAATATCCCTGTCATAATTGCTTTTGTAATTTCTCCCGCCGTTTCCTTTATTCCCTCTAGCGGTACTCCTGAAAAAGCCCATATATAAACAAATGTAAGTGCTATAAAAATAAACGAGCGATACACACTCGGTTTCTTCGGTTTTGGTACGATTATCGTCGTTTTACTCATTATAATTTCTCCCGCAACAATGTACTTACATAATCAATTACCAATACAACAACAAGAGTATAGATGATAATAGATGCAGTTTGTTGATATTGTAAAAATCCAAGTGTACGATCATAATATAGTCCAATACCACCTGCTCCTACTAAACCTAGGACAGCCGCTGCCCGTACATTCACCTCAAATGTATATAGTACATAGGAAACAAAGTGTGCTTTTACTTGTGGAATGACTCCATAAACAATCCATTGCACCTTATTAGCCCCTACAGCTGTCATCGCTTCTAGTGGGCCAGGGTCAATTGATTCAATTGATTCATACAACAATTTCGCCACGAGCCCAATTGAGAAAAAAGTAAGAGCTAAAATACCCGGAAGTGGTCCTATTCCAAAAATAGCTACGAAAATTGCCGCTAATAATAAATCTGGTATCGTTCGAATAAAATTTAAAATCAATCGAGCTGGACTGTATAAAAATGTACTAGTAAACACATTACTTGCCGCAAACAGTGCAAGTGGAATAGCTAAAATCGCTCCTAAAGTCGTCCCAATAATCGCCATACGTATTGTATCTAACATTGCTGTTGTAATAACTTGAAAATAACTCCAATCTGGCGGCACCATTTCTTTTAACAAATCCATTATATTAGGAAAACCAACTACTAGCTTTGAAAATGATGCGTCGACCTGTATACTACTTCCCCACAACAGTAAAATGAATAGAATAAACGTTAACATATGTTTTAACTTACTCGGCGGCTTCGGTATCGACTTCGAATATATCGTCACATCATTCATTTAACTGCCACCTCTAACAATTCACTTTTCTGTGCTACGTCACCATAAATTTCAGCAAACTTTTCATCCGTTGCTGCTTCTACTAAACCATCAAAAACAATTTCGCCTGCATGTAATCCAATAATACGCGTCGCATATTGCCTAGCTAAAGCAATAGAATGTAAGTTTACAATTGTTGTAATTCCAAAATCTTCATTAATTTTCTTTAAATCATCTAATACTTGCTTTGTTGTTAGCGGATCTAACGACGCAACAGGTTCATCTGCCAATATGATTTTTGCTTCTTGCGCCAATGCTCTAGCTATCGATACACGTTGTTGTTGTCCTCCTGATAATTCATCAGCACGTGCATATGCTTTTTCTAAAATATTCACTCTTTTTAACGCTTGAAATGCGAGCTCCACATCCTCTTTCGGAAACAAACCTAACGTTGTACGCAATGTCGAATGATATCCAACACGGCCAGCTAATACATTCTTCAATACTGTTGATCGCTTTACAAGGTTAAAACTTTGAAAAATCATACCAATATCCCGGCGCATACGTCGTAAATCTTTTCCTTTTGCAGCAGTAATAGACTCACATTCAATCATGATTTCGCCTTCTGTAATCTCATGAAGACGATTTACCGATTTTAGAAGTGTAGACTTTCCAGCTCCGGACAGCCCTACCATTACAACAAACTCACCTTTTTGAATTTTCAAGTTTATATTATTCAATCCTTTTGTACCATTTGGATACACTTTGGAGACATTTCGAAATTCTATCACACATCTTACCTACCTTCTATGTATTCAAAACGGCAAACTAACTGAAAACATTCCCTTTCAGCTAGCTGCCATTTCCATATGTATTATTGCGTTTTTACTTTCTTCCCATATTCACGAACGATGTCAAATTTACTATCATCAGATTTAACATATCCTTCATGTGAATATACTTCTTTAATGATTTTGTGACCTTCCTCATTTTTTCCAATTTCAATGAAAGCATCCTGTAATTTCTTGCTCCACTCTTCATCTAAATCAGAACGTACCGAAATCGTATCGTTTGGAATTTTCTCCGTAAATTTCACTATTTTCGTTTGCTCGAATATATTCGGATAATCTTTTTTTACAATATTACGAGCATCTTGGAATACAACAGCTGCATCTACGTCACCATTTAAAAGAGCAATAAGCGACTGATCGTGACCTTTTAATGTAACAGGTTTCACATCTTTTAACGGATCAATTCCCTCTCGTATATTAATATTTAAGCCCTATCTCAGGCTTAGTTTTACTCTCTAATAAGAGTCCAGTAATAAAGAAAATACTTGGACGTCTCAAGATATTTCTAGATAATGGT